>NZ_JBEZVK010000122.1:0-10481 GCF_040636955.1 Streptomyces sp. NPDC032472 | reverse complement strand
CCGGCGCAACCCTGGCCGCCGTGCTGGGTCTGTCCGGCGAGGGGTGACGCATGACCACACAGGCCGCTCCCACACAGGCCGGCGCCGCAGCGGGGTCCGCCACCCCACTCCACCGCATGATCGCCGGACAGGGCGTCTCCACCCTCGGGAGCACGGTCACCGAGATCGCCATGCCCTTGGCGGCGCTCCAGCTGCTCGGAGTCGAGGGATGGCAACTCGGCCTGCTGGCCAGCCTGACGGCCTTTCCCAACCTCGTGCTGGGGATCCCCGCCGGGGCCTGGATCGACCGGGCCCGGCCGAAACAGGTCATGATCGTCTGCGACCTCGTGCGCCTCGTGCTCATGGCCGGCGTTCCGCTCGCGGCGGCCTTCGGCGCGCTCGGCTTCGCCCAGCTCTGCGTGGTCGCCGCAGGCGTGGGGTGTTGCACCGTCCTGTTCGACATGGCGGCGAGTTCGTACCTCCCGCGCCTCGTCGGCATCGAGCACCTCATCGAGGCCCGCAGCAAACAGAGCACCGTGCGCCAACTGGCCGATGTGATCGGACAGTCCGGCGGCGGGGCCCTCACCTCACTCGTCGGCGGGGCCCGGGCCATGGCGGTCGACGCCGCGAGTTACGCGGTTTCGCTCGTCTGCCTGTGGGGGCTGCCCGCCATGCCGGCGGCAGACCGCAGTGAGCAACCCGAAAGCCTCGTACGGCGGATCGGCGACGGACTGCGCTACACGTGGAAGAACGGCATCAACCGCTTCATCGTCGCCGAGGCCGGCCACTACAACCTCTTCTACCGGGCCTTCATGGTGGTCTTCATGGTCCACGCCGTCCGCGACCTGCACTGGAGCGGCACCACGATCGGCATCCTGATGGCGTGCATGGGGGTCGGAGCCGCCGTCGGTGCGACGCTGGCGCCGCGGTGCGCGCGGCGCCTCGGCGTGGGCAGAGCGATCATCACGGCCCTGCTGGTCGCGGACCTCGCCACGCTCGCCACCCCCTTCGTGACCACCGGAGCAGTGTGGGCCGCGGTGCTTCTGGGCGTGGTCTTCTTCGTCATGAACCTCGGAGCCTTCGTCTCCGGGGTGATCGCCGGCTCGCTCAACAGGGCGGTCACCCCCGAACACCTCTACGGCCGGATCGTCGGGGCCAATCGGGTCATCTCCCGCGGTGGGGCCTCCCTCGGCGGCCTGCTCGGCGGCGCGCTGCTCACCCTCTTCGACAACCGGGTGGCCAGCATGATCTGCGCGGTCGGCATGTCGGCGGCCATCTTCTGGGTGGCCCGCCCCTCCATCGCCCGGGTCCGCGAGCTCCCGACCCACGAGCCCGCGTGAACCCGGCACGGGGCACCCGGCACCCGGCACCGGGCACCGGGGCCCGTCACGAAGGCTTCGTCGCCGAATAGGCGGTGACGGTCACCTTGTTGTCGCAGAGGGCGAAGATCCCGTCGTCGAGGGCGATCTGGTGCGCTCCGGCAGCCGGCACCCCGACGACGAGCGTGGGGTACGTGGTGGGCGTGGCCCCGGACACGCAGTAGCCGTCCGCCTCGCCCTGCACGTTGACGAAGGTGAGCTTGGTCCAGGCACGGGCACCGGGGGCCAGGACCACCGTGTCCGCCGACCCGCTGTGGCTGGTGGCGAGCGGGACGTTCTTGTCGGGCGACCCGTTGCCGGCGCCGGCCACCGTGGGGAAGCCCTGGAGCGTGCAGGCGCCCTTCGAGGTGTTGGTGACGCCGACGACGGCCGCGCCGGTTCCCGTGCCCGGAGGCCGGACGTCGGCCTGGCGGGCCTCGGTGACCTTGACCTCCTTGATCGTGCACGGCTTCGCCGCGCCGCCGGGAGCGGCGGGCGAGGCCGGAGCGGAGGGCTTCGCCTTCCCCGTGCCGCCGGAGCTCCCGGAGCCGCTGCTGCTGCCACCATTCGCTGCCGCCCCGGGGGCGGGTGACTGCGCGGACTGCGAGGGCGTGGCGGCGGCACCGTCCTCGCCGGAGGGCGTGCAGCCCGTCACGAGGGCGGTGGCCGCCGCGGCCACCGCCAGTGCGACCACGGTCCGACGGACACCTGCTGCGTACTGCATGGGGAACCTCCCGGGGCTCACGATCGGTCCCGCACCGGACCGCACACGGACGGACACGGCGCCGCACCGTCCAGGAGTTCCCGCGGGCACCGCACTGTGCCACTCCCGTGACATCCCGATGACGTACCGGCGCCCGGACGCCAGGCGGAGCAGGGGCAGGGGGTCCTGCGGCTCTCAGCCCTGTACGGTGCCCGCCACCGACCGCAGCAGTGCCAGGAACGCCGCGACCGCGGGGGAGTGCGCCAGGCCGCGCGCAGTGGCCGCGTACACCGCGCGGCGCGGGGAGTCCTGCGGGTGCAGGGCGACGAGCACGATGTCGGGGCGGGCCGAAGAGGCCGCGAGAGCGGGGACCAGGGTGACGCCGAGCCCGGCGGCGACGAACCCCTGCTTGGCGATCCAGTCGGCCGCCAGGACGGTGGACCGGGCACGGAATCCCGCGGCCGTGCCCATCAGGGTCTCCTCCGGCCGGTCACTGGCCGCGATCCACTCCTCGTCGGCGAGCTCGCCCAGCCGCAGCACCTCCCGGTCCGCCAGCCGGTGTGCGCGCGGCAGGGCCACGTACATCCGCTCGTCCAACAGGTGGTGCAGTGCGCAGCCCTCCAGGCGCTGCCCGGAGGCGGTGCTGACCACGGCGAGGTCCAGCTCCCCGGCGCCGAGCAGGGCCAGCTGCCTCGCCGAATTGCCTTCCGTCCGGGTCACGGTGACGGCCGGGTGCCGCTGCCGGAAGGCCGCCAGTGTGCGGGGCAGCAGGTAGGCGTCGGCGGTGGAGAAGCCCCCGATCCGCAGTCGGCCGCCGTCCAGCGTGCGCAGCGCGTCCAGTTCGGCCCGCGCCGTGCGCAGCCTGTCCGCGACCGCCTCGGCGTGGGGCAGCAGGACCCGGCCCGCCTCGGTCAACCGGACCCCGCGCGGCAGCCGGTCGAAGAGCCGGGCACCCCACTCGTCCTCCAGCGACTGGATCTGCCGGGAGACGGCGGACTGCGTGTAGCCCAGGGCCTGCGCGGCGGCCGTGAACGAGCCGTGGTGCGCCACGCATCGGAAGACGTCGTACAGGTCATGCGGGATCGGCATGGCAGCCATGCTAGACATTCGCTTGTCGCATGGCAGGGTCGAACCTAGATTCGAGGGCATGGAGAAGATCGCATTCCTCGGACTCGGCGCCATGGGGCTCCCGATGGCCCGTCACCTGCTGTCCGCACCACACCCGTTGACCGTCTGGAACCGTACGGCCGACAAAGCGCGGCCGCTCGTCGAGGCCGGCGCGGTGTACGCCGCCACGCCCGCGGAAGCCGTCCGCGGGGCCGACCTCGTCATCACCATGCTCGCCGACCCCGCAGCACTGCGCGCCGTCGCCGCCGGGATGCTGCCGGCGCTGCGCCCCGGTACCCACTGGATCGACACCTCGACCGTCGGGCCCGACACCGTCGGCGAGCTGGTGGAACTGCTGCCCGAAGGGGTGACGTTCACCGACGCTCCGGTCATGGGCAGTGTGGACCGGGCGGCGGCCGGGGACCTGTCGGTGCTGGTCGGCGGGCCGCTGCCGGGTCCGGTCGCCAAGGTGCTGGGGCTGCTCGGAAACGTCACCGAGTGCGGGCCCGTCGGCTCGGCGGCCGCGCTCAAGCTGGTGCTGATCAACGCGGTGATCGGCGGGGTGGCCGTGGCGGCCGAGGCCCTGCAGCTGGGACGGTCCCTCGGGTTGCCCGAGGCACTGGTGCGCGGCGAACTCGCCAAGGGGCCGCTCGCCGGCGCGGTGGCCCGGGCGTACGCCGAGGGCGCCCACTTCCCGGTGGCGCTGGCGGCGAAGGACGTGGCCCTCGCCACCGCGCGAGCGCCGCTGCCGGTCCTGGACGCGGTCCACGCCGCCCTGACCGCCCGCCCCGAACTCGCGGACCGGGACCTGTCTTCGATCCGGCCGTGAACCGCGCCCTCACCCGCGCCCTCACCCGCGCCCTCACCCGCGCCCTCACCCGTGCAGCAGACTCGTGACCAGGTCCCGGGGCAGACCGTGGGTGTCGTGGAGGTAGTGGAAGTCCTCCTCTCCCAGCGGGCCTCGGAAACGGGGCCGGGACAACACCTGCCGGCCGCGTTCCAGAAGACGGCGGAACCGCCGTTCCTCTTCGAGCAGCATCCGGTGCACCTCCCCCGAGCCCATGTCCTGCCCGAAGCGGTCCAGGGCGTGCTCGATCAGCTCCGGCGGCAGGTCCCCGAGGCCGCGCGTCGGATCGTCCCGCCACAGCAGGGTGAGCACCCTCCGTACGAGCCGGCGCAGCACGTAGCCCCGCCCGGTGTGGGCCGGGCGCACGCCATCGCCGAGTACGACGACGGCCGACCGGAGGTGATCGCAGACCACGCGCAGCGACCGCTCGTCCAGGGGCCACAGCGGGGGCAGGAGGCGGTGCCAGGGGTCGAAGACGTCGCAGTCGAACACGGAGGACGTGCCCTGGAGGAGCGAGGCGAGCCGCTCCAGGCCGAGCCCGGTGTCGACGTTGCGCTGCGGCAGCGGCACGAGGGATCCGTCGTCGAGCCGGCGGTGGCGCATCATGACGTGGTTCCACACCTCCACCCAGCGGTCGTCGCCCGTGGGCGTCGACCGGGGCGGGGTGTCACCGCTCCACAGGAAGATCTCCGAGTCGGGACCGCACGGGCCGGTCGGTCCGTTGGACCACCAGTTGTCCTGCTCGGTGAGCTCCACCGGCACGCCGCGGCCCTGCCAGAACTCCAGGGAGGCGGTGTCCGGACCGGTCCGGTCGTCCCCGCCGTGGACGGTGGCGTACAGGAGGCCCGGATCGATGCCCAGGCCCTCGGTGAGCAGCCCGTATCCCCAGTCGAGGCTCACGGGGCCCTCGTAGTCGCCCAGCGACCAGGTGCCGAGCATCTCGAAGACGGTCAGATGGGTGGCATCCCCGACCTCGTCCAGGTCCGTCGTACGCAGGCAGCGCTGTACGTTGACCAGTCGCCTGCCCAGCGGATGGGGCCGGCCCTCCAGGTGGGGGGTGAGCGGGTGCATGCCGGAGGTGGTGAACAGCACCGGGTCGTCGGCGGGCGGCAGCAGCGTGGAGCCGGTGATGCGGCGGTGGCCGCGCTGCTCGAAGTACTCGACGAAGGTGCGGACGATCTGCTCGGTCTTCATGGGGTGACTCCTTCGCGTCACAGCAAGGGAGGCACCGGACAACGGGATCGGCGCAGTCGTTCAGACCGGGGCCAGTACGTCATCACGGGCCCACCGCCGGCCGTTTCCGGTCGCCGGTGGGAAGAGGGTGAAGGTCAGGCGGCGGCAACCGGCGAGCTGGTCGCTCGCGCGGTCGCGGTGGAGTGTCGGCCGGTGACGTTCATGGGGCCGACCATAGCGCGCCCCCGCCCGCCGAGCACCCGGATTTGCCCTCGGATCGGGCCGGGCCCGTGGGCCGTCGGGCGTTCGCCCTGGTCGGGGGCTGTGACGAGGGTGGTGGGTGCCGGTCTGGCGTCACCGGCCCAGGACGTTCATCAGGATGATCGCCGCGTAGTTGGCGAGGATGACGGCGATCACACCGATGATCACGGCCCAGGCTCGGGCTGATTCGTCCGGGTGCACGTGTCGCCTCCCGTCCGGGACGTACTGTCCTTCTCGCGCCGGAAGCCCCTGTGCGGGCCGGCGGGTCTCCTGCCATGGTGGCCCGGCGGCCGGCGGTGCACATCTCGGGCGCCCGGGAGGCGGCACCCGCCCCTGGGCGCGGCCGGAACGCTGCACGGCAAACGGACGTGCGCACGTCCCGGCCGGGCCTCTACAGTGTGGCGTTCGACCAGGGGGGGAATCGAATCCATGCAGATCAGGTATGCCAGACCGCTGGGCTACGCAGCCGTCTGGGCGGCCATTGCAGTGGCAGCGGCCGGCCTCGGCTCGCGGGTGTTGGCGGACTTGGAATCGGAGTCCGATCCGGCACCGCAGGCGTACGCGGGGGCCACGGAACTGCCCGAGGAACTGTCGAACGACGGCACGACGATCATGGTCGGGGACCCGACCGCCGACACGGTCGTCCGGCTCTACGAGGACCCGCGCTGCCCGGTCGTCGCGGAATTCGAAGCGAGCGGCGCCAAGGCGGTCCGTGCGCAGACCATCACGCGCGAGGTGCGGACGGAGTACACCCTCGCATCCTTCAAGGACGACCGGCTCGGCGGCGACGGTTCCAAACGCGCGGTCAACGCCCTGCGTGCGGCCCTCGACGTGCAGAAGTTCACCGAGTACCACGCAGTGCTGACGGCACACCAGGCAGAGGTCGAGTCGTCCGGCGGCTACACCACACAGCGTCTGTTGGGCCTCGCGGACCAGGTGCCCGGACTGCGCAGCGAGACCTTCGACGCTGCGGTGTCCACCATGAAGTACAGCGATTTCGTCGCCGCGTCGCAGACGGCGTACCAGCGGACCGGCAACGACCCGATCGGACCCGGCACCCCTTCCGTCGCCATCAACGACAAGCAGGTCACCGGTGCCGCGTACCAGGACCTCTTCGACGAGGACGAGCTCACGCGGCTGCTGGCCGTGATCCGGAAGACCCCCGAGGCCTGGCGGAAACAGGCCTCCTGAGGGCTGTCCCGCAACTGATCCTTGGTAGGGTGCGCCGATGTCAGCGATCAAGCAGTTCCAAGTCACCTTCGACTGCGCCGAACCTGAACGTCTCGCCCGATTCTGGTGCGAGGTGTTGGGGTACGTCATACCGTCGCCGCCGAAGGGGTTTGCCACCTGGGACGAGTACAGGCGCTCGCAGCCGCCCGAGAAGCGGGATGCGTGGTTCGCCTGCGTTGATCCCTCGGGTGTGGGCCCGCGGCTGTACTTCCAGCGCGTCCCGGAAGGGAAGGCCGCCAAGAACCGGCTCCATCTCGACGTGCGGGTCGCCACCGGGCTCGTGGGTGAGGAGCGCCTCGCCGCGCTCGAGGCCGAATGCGCACGACTGGTCCCGCTCGGAGCCGTCCACGTGCGGACGCTGTACGACGGCAACGACGCGTGCATCCCCATGCTGGACATCGAGGGCAACGAGTTCTGTCTCGACTGAGCACCTCCGCGTCAAAGAGGCGGCCGGTCGACAGGGCAGTAGGTTGGGCGGATGTCGAAGCCGCCTGTGGTCCTGCTGCTGTCCGGAAGCCTGCGGACCGGTTCCTCCAACGAGTCCGTGCTGCGCACCGCGCACGCCGTGGCAACCCCACGGACGCGCACCGTCCTCTACGACGGCTTGGCGGCACTGCCGCACTTCAACCCCGACGATGACACCCACCCCCTGCCGGCGCCGGTGGCCGAGTTGCGGGCGGCGATCGGCGAGGCGACCGCGGTGTTGATCTGCACCCCCGAGTACGCGGGCACCCTGCCGGGCTCGTTCAAGAACCTGCTGGACTGGACGGTCGGCGGCACCGAGATCTGCGACAAGCCGGTGGCCTGGGTGAACGCGGCCGGCCCCGGCCGGGGCCAGGGCGCGGAGGCCACGCTGCGCACCGTGCTCGGCTACACCGGCGCCGACATCGTGGAGTCGGCGTGCGTGCGGATTCCGGTGGACCGCAACACCGTTGGAAGGGACGGGACCATCGCCGACGAAAGGGTGCGCGAGCAACTCCGTGCGGTGCTCGCCCTCCTGGAGGCGAAGGCCCCGGAAGACCGTATGCAGAATTCATGAGTACTCGTGAGGAATGCACCTGGGCACCGGATCCGCATCCCCGTAACGTTTCTCTTGTCAGCGAAACCGAAACGGGAGGTAAACACCATGATCTCTACCGTCAAGGCCAACGTCGTCACCGCCGTCGTCCACAACCGTGCCGTGGTCCACAACCGCGCGGTCGTCCACAACCGCGCCGTCGTCCACAACCGCTCGGTTTCCAAGTGAAGTTGACCCTCTGAGGTCTTGCGACCACGGTCCCGGATTCTCCCCGGGACCGTGGCACTTGTCATTAAGGAGAGTCAGTTTCCATGGGGGCTGATATGCCGGCGGACGACACCGCTTTGGAACTCGTGGACGTAGAAATATACGACCTCGAGCAGGACTTGTGCTTCCTCGCCACCGCGAACGGTGGGCAGTTCTACATTTCCGCCCACCCGTCCGAGTTCCGCGCATGGCTGGCGCTGTGCGACGGAACCAGGTCCCGCAGCGAACTGCTGGCGGGCATGGCCCCCGAATACGCCGAGGTGCTCGACGTCCTGCGGCAGGACGGCTGCCTACGTCCGGCCGAGGCCGGAGCCGACGCCGAGCGGGCGGCGCGCGTGGCGCGCACCGCGGTCCTCATCACCGGCACGCCGGAACTTGCCGCCCCGCTCACCCACGCGCTGGGAGCCACCGGTTACGCACACGTCGGCCCGGCGCCGCAGGACCTGTCCGACGTCGATGTCCGAGACGGCGACACCGTGCTCGTCGCCGCCTTCTCCCACCCCGCCCACGAGGAACTGAGCCGCATCGACGAGTTGTGCGCCCGCCTCGGCCTGCGCTGGCTGCCGCTGCGCCACGAGCGCGGCCGGGCCCTTCTCGGCCCCGCCATCACCCCCGGTGCCACGGCCGACTTCGCGGACGTACTGGACCGCAGGCTCTCCGCCTCCCACGACCCCCGGATCGTCGAGGCCGTACGGGCCGCGCCGCAGCCGGCCGGCCACCGGCTCCGTGACGGCGACGTCCGCTGGACATCGGCGCAGCTCGCCACCTTCCTGGAGCGCTGGATCACGGGCGAGTCAGGCGTCGACGAGGTCGAGCTCGATCCGCGCCGGCTCGACCGGATCGAGCGCACCGTCCTGCCGGTCCCGACCCGGCCGCGGCCCGTGGTGCGCGGCAACCCCGAGGCCGACCTGCTCGTCGACGACCAGGTCGGCGTGGTGACCGGCGTCCAGGAGCTGGCCCCCTTGCCCGGCATGCCCGCGCAGCTCAGGGTGTGCGCGGTGGACGTCGCCGACATGCGGCGCGTGGCGGACTGGCCGAACGACCGGCAGGCGTTCGGCACCTCCTGGTCCGATTTCGACGCCGCCCGCCGCAGCGCAGTGGGCGAGGCCGTCGAACGCTACTGCGGCAGCCGACTGCCCGAGGACCGGCTCCGCTTCGGCAGCCATGCCCAGCTGCGCAGGGCCGGGGTGCCCGCGCTCGACCCGCGCCGGCTGCACCTGTACTCGCAGCGCCAGTACCGCAGCCAGGGTTTCCCCTTCGCTCCGCTGACCGTCGACGCGGAGTGCGCCTGGGTCGAGGGCCGCTCGTGGACGACGGGCGAGCCGGTGTGGGTGCCCGCCTTCCTGGTCGCACACGGGGAGCACGACCCCGTCTCCTACTCCGACCCGCTCGTCGCCGGCGTGGCCTGCGGCGTCAGTGAGGAGCACGCCGTCACCTCCGGTCTCGAAGAGGTGATCGAGCGCGACACCACCATGCTGTGGTGGGCCAACGCCGCCCGCCTGCCCCGGCTGCCGATGACCGACCGGATCCGCGAGCTGGTCGCCGACAGCCGGGACGCGTACGACACCACCCTGATCCACCTGGACAACGAGTTCGACGTCCCGGTCCTCGCCGCGGTCGTGCGCGACCGCACCCACGGGTGGCTGGCCATCGGCTTCGCCACCCGCCCCGACCCCCAGGAGGCCGCCGAGAAGGCCCTCGCCGAGGGGTTCACCCTGCACCACACCTGCCGCTTCCTCGACGACGACAAGGCGCTGGCGGACGGCCTGGCCGACCTGCCGCACCTGGGCAACCTCAAGCCGTACCGCGCCGACCGGCGCTACCTCGACTCGTACCGACCGGACTTCAGCGACGTACGGGACCTGCTGTGCCAGCAGCAGCTCCACCTCGACCCGCGGGCGGGGGAGCGGGTCGCACCCTGGCTGCAGGACCTTCCCGCCCGCCCCTGGGACGGCCTGCCCGCACTCGCGCAGCGCAGCCTCGGGGCGTACCGCGAACGGGTCGAGGCCCGCGGCTTTGAAGTGATCAGCGTCGACCTGACGACCTGTGACGCCGAAGCGGCCGGCTTCAGCGCCGCCCACACGATCGTGCCCGGCCTGGTGTCGAACTTCCCCGCCGGCATGCCCATGTGGGGCGACGGCAGGATCGGCCGCGCCGGCGTCCGGCTCGGCTGGCGGTCGCAGCCGCTGTCCGAGGAGGAGTTCAACGTCTTCCCGCTACCCCACGCGTGAGGGATACCGATTGCGATGGCTGTCATCGACACACTCGGCCTGCCGAACACCAAGGGCCGCACCCCCCTGATCGTCGCGCAGGTCGTCGACGCCCTGGGCACCGGGCTCTTCCTCCCGTTCGCCGTGGTGTACTTCCACGCGGCCAAGGGCATCCCCCTGACCACCGTCGGCCTGATGCTGTCCGCGGGCGCCCTGCTCTCGCTGCCCGCGGGCCCGCTGGGGGGCCGGCTGATCGACCGGTTCGGGCCGCGGCGCGTGCTGGTGGCGTGCAACCTGTTCCGGGTACTGACCTTGTCCGCCTACGTGT
>NZ_JBEZVK010000121.1:0-10666 GCF_040636955.1 Streptomyces sp. NPDC032472 | reverse complement strand
GAGGTGGGTGCGGGCCACGACGTTGTTGCCGTAGCGGTCCACCGTGAGGTGGGGCAGGGCGCGCAGGGCCAGCTCCACGGCGTCGGCGAGGACCTTCTCGTCGCCGCTCACGGAGGGGATGTCGACGAGCCGGGCGGTCAGCTCGGCGGCGTCCAGGGTGAGGTCGAGCTCGGATTCGGTCATGAGCCGACCCTAACGCGCCGGGCTGCGGCGAACGTCTCACGTCCGGCCGGTGGACGTGGCATCTGGCTCAAGTACGGTGGGCCGCGTGTCCCAGAGCGATCTTCCCCGCCCCCGCCGCCGCCGTCGGTTCCTGACGGCCGCCGGCCTGTGCGTCCTGCTGGCGCTCGTCGGCTACCTCGTGGTGCAGTTCAACTCGCTGGGCGGTGGCGGTGCGCCCCACTGCACGGCTTCCGATACGGCCGGAAATGCCGGCGGGCGGGGCGCGCGCCAGTCGTACGACATGACGCCGGAGCAGGCGGCGAACGCGGCGACGATAGCCGCGGTCGGCGTCGCCAAGGGACTGCCGGACCGGGCCGTGACGATCGCGCTGGCGACGGCCATGCAGGAGTCGGCGCTGCGCAACCTCGACCACGGCGACCGGGATTCGCTGGGCCTGTTCCAGCAGCGGCCCTCGCAGGGCTGGGGCACCCCGGAGCAGATCATGGACCCGGTGTACTCGGCGGGGATCTTCTACGACCGGCTGGTCGAGATCAAGGGGTACTCGCGGCTGCCGCTGACGGAGGCCGCCCAGCGGGTGCAGCTCAGCGGCTTCCCGCAGGCGTACGCGAAGCACGAGCCGGACGCGACGGTCCTGACGGCGGCCTTCGCGGGCGGCGGCGAGGTGGCCTGCGGCGGGCCCGCGCCGACCGCCCCCGGCGATCCGGAGAAGGTCCGCGGCGAGTTGAAGCGGATCTTCGCCAAGGGCTCGCTGCACACGACGCCCGCCTCGCCGAGCAGCACCGGGGACGGCGGCCGGGGGATCAAGGAGACCGAGGTCACCGTGGTGGAGAAGAGCGACGGCGGGGCGCCCGCCGAACGCGGCAGCCGGGCGATCGCGGGCTGGGCCGTGGCGAACGCGCGCGGGCTGAACATCGCGCGGGTCTCCTACAACCAGCGGGGCTGGATCGCCGGGCAGGCCAACGGCCAGTGGCAGGACAAGGGTCTGCCGGGGGCCAAGGCGGGCGACGGGGACCCGCACAACGCGAACCAGGGCGAGGTGCGCATCTTCGTCAAGAAGTGACGCGCCGCCCGGCATCCCGGTCAGGCGTACGGGGCTTCCCCCGCGCGGGGGTGATCGCCGGAGCGGTGCGTGCGGCCCGTTCGGGCACGTAAGCGCAGGTCGGCGCGGGTTCCCGGCACTTTTCCGGGAAGCCGATAAAACGATGCGTTACCGATCCTTTACTGATCGGGTCCGCAACCCGCCCCGCCCTGCGAGCGGTTGTACCGGCGTACTCAGCCGCTACCGCTTAGGAGCATCATGTCCCTCCCCCTGACCCGCCGGATCGCCCGTACCGCGCTGCTGCTCGCAGCCGGGGCAGCTCCCGTGGTCGGTGCGGCCGGCGCGGCCAGCGCCGCGGGCCTGGAGTCCGTGCCGCAGCTGGGCGCGCTCACCGGCTCGGACGCCACCGCCGCCGCGGGCGACGCGGTCGGCACCGGCGAGGCCGCCGCCCACACGGCCACCGACACCGCCGCCCACGTCCTGCCCGGCGGCCCCGGCCAGGTCTCCGACACCGCGGGCGGCCTGCTCGGCGGGCTGCCGGCCGGCAAGGGTCTGCCGACCGGCGGCGTGACCGACTCCGTGCCGGCCGGCGAGCTGACCGGCGCGGTGCCCACGCAGAACCTGCCGCTGAACACCCTGCCGCTGAACGGCCTGGGCGGCTGATTCACAGCCCGAAGCGTGCGAGAGGGGCCGGGAGTCGTGACTCCCGGCCCCTCTCGTCTGCCTGCTCTCCTCGGCCGGCGCGGCCGGCGGTGTCAGGCGAGCCGCTTGACGGCCGCCGCCACCCGCTCGTCCGTCGCCGTGAACGCGACGCGGACGTACTGCGCGCCGGCCTCGCCGTAGAAGTCGCCGGGGGCGACCAGGATGCCGAGGGCGGCGAGGTGCGCCACCGTGTCCCAGCAGGGCTCGTCCCGGGTCACCCACAGGTAGAGGCTGGCCTCGCTGTGCTCGATCCGGAAGCCGTGCGCCTCGAGCGCCGTGCGCAGCGCCTCGCGCCGGGCCGCGTAGCGCGCGCGCTGCTCCTCGACGTGCGCGTCGTCGCCGAGCGCCGCCACGGTGGCCGCCTGCACGGGCGCCGGGGTCATCATGCCGCCGTGCTTGCGGATCTCCAGCAGCTCGCCGAGCACGTCGGCGTCGCCGGCGATGAAGGCGGCCCGGTAGCCTGCCAGGTTGGAGCGCTTGGAGAGGGAGTGGACGGCGACCAGGCCCTCGTAGGAGCCGCCGCAGACGTCGTCGTGGAGGACGGAGACGGGCTCGGCCTCCCAGCCCAGCTCCAGGTAGCACTCGTCGCTGAACACCAGGATCCCGTGCTGGCGCGCCCAGGCGACGATGCGGACCAGCTCGTCCTTCGCGATGACCTTCCCGGTCGGGTTGGAGGGCGAATTGAGCCACAGCAGCTTCAGGCCGGCCGGGTCGAGCTCGGTCGGGTCGTCGTAGACCACGGCCTCCGCGCCGCACAGCCGGGCGCCGACCTCGTACGTCGGGTAGGCGAGCCGCGGGTAGGCGACCTTGTCCCCGGCGCCGAGCCCCAGCTGGGTCGGCAGCCAGGCCACCAGCTCCTTGGAGCCGACGACCGGCAGGACGTTGCGGTGCCCGGCGGCGCTCGCGCCGAGCCGGCCGCGCAGCCAGCCGGTGATCGCGTCGCGCAGGGCGGGGGTGCCCCAGACGGTGGGGTAGCCCGGGGAGTCGGCGGCCGCGACCAGGGCGTCCTGGATCAGCTGCGGCACCGGGTCCACGGGCGTGCCGACGGACAGGTCGACGATGCCGTCGGGGTGCGCCGCGGCCGTCTTCTTGTACGGCTCCAGCTTGTCCCAGGGAAAGACGGGAAGACGTGCGGATACTGCGGCCACGATGCTCTCTGCTCTCTCGTGCGTACCTGGAACTGCGGGAAAAACGACTCGGTCCCGCGCGGCCCGGGGGCCGTACGGGACCGAGGTGCGCGTGCCCGGGGCGGCAGGGCCGTCAGTGGCCTTCGCCCATGGGGGGCAGCGCGGCGATGAAGGGGTGGTCGCGTTCGATCAGACCCAGCTTCGAGGCACCACCGGGCGAACCGAGCTCGTCGAAGAACTCGACGTTCGCCTTGTAGTAGTCCTTCCACTCCTCCGGGGTGTCGTCCTCGTAGAAGATGGCCTCGACCGGGCAGACCGGCTCACAGGCGCCGCAGTCGACGCATTCGTCCGGGTGGATGTACAAGGACCGCTGGCCCTCGTAGATGCAGTCGACGGGGCACTCTTCGATGCATGCCTTGTCCTTGACGTCGACACAAGGCTCCGCGATGACGTAGGTCACGCTCTGTTCCTCCTTGGTAGGGCTGTCCATATCGCGCGGGAGCGCGGCGTCGTCGATGCCCACGCCTAGTATCTCCGTTCCCGGGCACGATCCGAACAGGAGGGGCGGACAGAGCTGTGGAAATCACTGCCGGTGGGCTGCTGGAGATCCGTATCACCCCGGCTGACGTGGGTAAACGAGTCTCTGTACGACGGGTGGAACGCGCGTCCGGCGGTTCGCCCGCGTTCACGGACACGGTAGGGGTTCTCACATCCTGGGACCAGGGTGTGCTGACGATCACACGAAAGAACGGCGACTCCGTCCGCATCGCGGAATCCGCCCTGGTGGCGGGCAAGGTGGTGCCCGCCGCTCCGGCCCGGCGGCGCGGCCCCGCGGCCTCCTTCGAGGAGCTGGCGCGGGTGGCCGCGCGGTCCTGGCAGCCGCTGGAGAGCGAGCCGCTGGGCGAGTGGACGCTGCGGGCCGCCGCCGGCTTCACCCGGCGGGCCAATTCGGTCCTGCCGCTCGGCGACCCCGGGATACCGCTGGACGAAGCACTCGCGCGGGTGACGTCCTGGTACGCGGAACGAGGCCTTCCGGCGTACGTGCAGGCCGCGACGGGGGCCGCCGGCACCCAGGAGCTGCTGTGCGCGGAGCTGGAGCGGCGCGGCTGGGCCCGGCAGGTGTCGGCGGAGGTCCGCGTCGCGGCGCTGGCGCCGATCGCCGACACGGTCGCCGACACCGCCCAGGTGCGGCTCGCCCGGACCCCGGACGAGGAGTGGCTCGGCCGCTACGGGAAGGTCGAGGACCCGGCCGTGGCCCGGCAGGTGCTGGTCGCCGGGCCGTCGGTGTGGTTCGCGACGCTGCCGGGGCGGGCCATCGGGCGGCTGGTCGTGGACGGCCGGTGGGCCGCCTTCGCGGCCGTCGAGGTCGACCCCGAGCACCGGCGCGGGGGCCTGGCGACGGCGGTGATGGCGGCGCTGGCCCGGCAGGCGCTCGACGAAGGGGCCTCGGCGGCCTGGCTGCAGGTGGAGACGGACAACGGGGCCGCGCGCGGGCTGTACGACGGGCTGGGCTTCGCGACGCACCACGCGTACCACCACTACCGGGCGGCGGCGCAGTGACCTCGGAGAACCGGGAGCAGTTCGCGCGGGAGGCCCGCTCCGAGCGGCCCGACCTGGCGGTGCTGTGCCTGCTGCTGGCCGCCGAGGCGGATCCCGAGCTGGACGAACGGGCCATGGACTGGGCCCAGATCGAGCTGGACCGGCTGGCCGGCATGCTGCCGTACGGGCTGCACGGGGCCCGGGCGTGGGCGTCGGCGGTGACCGAGCTGCTCGGCGGGCGGCTCGGCTTCCACGGCACGCCCGCCGACTACGACCGGCTGTCGTCCTCGCTGCTGCACGAGGTGCTGCGGCGGCGGAGGGGGCTGCCGATCCTGCTGTCGGTGGTGTGGCTGGAGGTTGCGCGGCGCGCGGGGGCGCCGGTGTACGGGCTCGGGCTGCCGGGGCACTTCGTGGTGGGCTTCGGAGATCCGGAGGAGGGCGTGGTCGTCGACCCGTTCGCGGGCGGGGCCGCGCCGGGGACCGGGCCGGCCGAGCTGGCCGCCGGGCCCCGTACGCCCGCCCGCACGCTGGACATCGTGATGCGGATCCTGAACAACATCCGGGCGTGGGCCGCGGCGCGGCCGGAGCAGTCCGGGGTCGCCCTGTGGGCCCTGGAGCTCTCGCTGCTCCTGCCGTCCCACCCCGCGTCGCTGCGGTACGAGCGGGCTCGCCTCCTCGTGGAGCGGGGATCCTTCCGGGAGGGGGCCGCGGAGCTGGAGGCGTACGCGGAGGTGGTGGCTGCCGTCGACGCCGACGCCGCGGCCCGCGTCCGCGCCGAGGCCGTCTCCGCCCGAGCCCTCCTGAACTGACCGGCCCGGCCGGGCGCCGCCGCTGCGCGGAGCCTTTTCCCCACCCCGCCCCTTCCCGAACCGGGGGCTCCGCCCCCGGACCCTCCCCCGGCTACCGCTGGGGGACCTCCAGCGCCTCAAACGCCGGCGAGGCTGAATTCAGCCCGCGCGGCGCTTGAGCGCACCGGGCGCGAAGCGCCCGGAACGGGGTCCGGGGCGCAGCCCCGGTTTCGGGAAGGGGCGGGGAGGGGACTGCTCCGCGCAGCGGGAGCACCGGCCGCGGCCGGGCTAGAGCCAGCCCTTTTCGCGGGCCACGCGGACGGCCTCCGCCCGGTTGCGGGCGGCCATCTTCTGGATGGCGGTGGAGAGGTAGTTGCGGACCGTGCCCTGGGACAGGTGGAGGGCGGCCGCCAGTTCGGCGTTCGTCGCACCGTTCTCCGCGGCCCGCAGCACCTCCCGCTCCCGGTCGGTCAGCGGGTTCGCCCCCTCCGCGAGGGCCGCGGCCGCCAGCGTCGGGTCGATCACCCGCTCCCCCGCCATGACCTTCCGCACCGCCTCCGCCAGCTGCGCGGCCGGCGCGTCCTTGACCAGGAACGCCGAGGCCCCGGCCTCCATCGCACCCCGCAGGTAGCCGGGCCGGCCGAAGGTGGTCAGGACGACGATCTGCAGCCGCGGCAGCGCCTCCCGCAGGGCGGCGGCCGCCTCGATGCCGGTCATGCCGGGCATCTCGATGTCCAGCAGGGCGACGTTCACGTCGTGCGCACGGGCGGCGGCCACCACCTCGTCGCCGCGGGCCACCTGGGCCACCACCTCGATGTCGGGCTCCAGGCCGAGCAGGGCCGCGAGGGCCTCGCGGACCATGGACTGGTCCTCGGCGAGGAGGATCCGGATGGGGCGTGCGGCGGTCATGCCCCTGATCCTAGGGGGACGCGGGCCAGCAGGCGGAAGCCCCTCTTGCCGGCCGGACCGGCCGACAGGGTGCCGCCCACGGCCTCCAGACGCTCCGTCAGCCCGGTCAGGCCGTTGCCCGGCGCCGCCTGCCCGCCCGCGCCGTCGTCCGCGACCGACAGCTCCACCATCTCCCCGGCCAGGGTCTGGCGGCGTTCCAGGGCGACGGTGCAGCGCTTGGCCCCGCTGTGGCGGACCACGTTGGTCACCGCCTCGCGCAGCGACCAGGCCAGGGCCGCCTCCACCTCCTCCGGAAGGCCGTCGACCGCCTCGACCGGGAGGTCCGCCGCCACGCCGGCCGCGGTCAAGGCGGTCCGTGCGCCCGCGAGTTCGCCCGGCAGGGTCGCCCGCCGGTAGCCGCTCACGGCCTCCCGTACGTCGACCAGGGCCTGCCGGCTGACCCGCTCGATGTCGGCGACCTGCTGGGCGGCCTGCTCGGGGTGGCCGGGCAGCATCCGGCCCGCGAGCTCGCTCTTGAGCGTGATCAGGGACAGCGAGTGGCCCAGCAGGTCGTGCAGGTCGCGGGCCATCCGCAGCCGCTCCTCGTTGGCCGCGAGCTGCGCCACCGTGGCCCGCGCCTCCCGGAGTTCTATCGTGGTCCGGATCAACTCCCGGACCCCGACCATCGCGAACCCGCCCATCAGGGCCGGGACCACCAGCGAGGCCAGGTAGCCGTCCCAGCCGGGCAGCGCCGGGGCCACCACCATCATCAGCGCGGTGGCGGCCGGCACCGACCAGCGGGACAGCTCCCCCGGCAGGGCGGCGCCGGAGGAGATGGAGACGTAGACGAAGAGCACCAGCCACTCGCGGCCCAGGCTCAGCGACAGCACCGTGGCCAGGGTGGTGAGCACCGTGAGGGCGATCAGGACCCGGCGTACCGGCAGCTGCCGTTCCGGGTGGAACACCAGCACCAGGTAGGAGGCGACGAAGGCCAGCAGGCCCAGGCCCCCGAGCAGCCGGGCCGTGCTGCCGTGGCCGCCGCTGACCAGGTCGGTGACGGGGGCGCTGAGGTAGAAGAGCCAGATGGCGATCCAGAGGCTCTTCACCACCTTGTGGACGGTGGTCTCATGGGGGTGGCCGACACGGCTCGCGCCGTCGGTCTCCTGCGTCAGCGCCACGGGTTCATGCCTTCAGTGAGTCCTTGCGGTACAGCCAGGCGGCCGCACCGGTGAACAGTACGAAGTACACGGCGAGGATCGCCACGTCCTTCAGGTGCGGCGCGCCGCCGAGCTCGATGGCCTGGCCGAGGCCCGCGTACGCCCGGGTGGGCAGCCACTCGCTGATGTCCTGCAGCCACTGCGGGAAGTTGGCGGTGGGCATCCACAGGCCGCCGAGGATGGACAGCCCGAAGTAGACGAGCATCGACAGGGGGCGGACGTTGTCCGCGGTGGCCAGGTAGCCGATGGCGACGCCGAGGGCGGCGAAGACCAGGCTGCCGGCCCAGATGGAGCCGGTCAGGGCCAGCCACTGCCAGGCCTCGAAGCGGACGCCCTTGACGGCCGCGGCGACCACGAACACGGCGAGGATGGAGGGCAGGGACAGCACGCCGGCGCTGGCGGTCTTGCCGAGCACGTAGCCGCGACCGGGCAGGGCGGTCAGGCGCAGCTGGCGCACCCAGCCCTTCTCGCGCTCCTTGGCGATGCGCTCGCTGTTGCCCATCAGGACGGCGGTCAGCGCGCCGAAGGAGGCCATGGCGACCATGTAGAAGGCCGGCATGGTCAGTTCGGTGCCCAGGACCTTCGTGGTGCCGTCCAGGGTGCCGCCGAGCATCAGGAACAGGGCGGCCGGGTAGAGCAGGGTGAAGAACAGGTACTTCTTGTTGCGCAGGGCGCGGACGACTTCGAGCTTGATGAGCTGGTTCATGATGCGGCGGCCTCCTCGGCCTCGGTGAGGGCGATGAAGGCCTGCTCCAGGCCCAGCCCGGCGACTTCCAGGTTCCGGGGGTAGAGGCCGAGCGCGTACACGGCGTGGACCGTGGCGTCGGCGTCGCGCGACTGGAGCCTGACGGTCTCGCCGTGCCGCTCGTACGCGGTCAGGTGCGGCAGGGCGCGCAGCGCGGCCTCGTCGACGGGGGCGTCCGCGGCCAGGTCGAACGCGATCCGGCGGGCGCCGGCCTTGGCCTTGATCTCGGCGGCGGTGCCGTCGGCGAGGAGGCGGCCCTTGTTCAGGACCAGGACGCGGTCGGCGATCGCGTCGGCCTCCTCCAGGTAGTGGGTGGCGAACAGGACGGTGCTGCCCTGGGCGGCCTGCTCGCGCATGGTGGCCCAGAAGGCCTGGCGGGAGGTGACGTCCATGCCGGTGGTGGGCTCGTCGAGGACGATCAGGTCGTTGCGGCCGGCGGTGGCGAGCGCGAAGCGGACGCGCTGCTCCTGGCCGCCGGAGAGCTTGTTGACCATGCGGTCGGCGATCTCGGTGATGCCGGCGCGGCTGAGGACCTCGTCCACCGGGTAGCGGCGGGGGTGCAGGGCGCAGCCGAGGGCGACGACCTCGCGCACGCTGACGTCCTCCATCAGGCCGCCGCTCTGGAGCATCGCGCCGACCCGGCCGGTGGCGACGGCCTCGCGCGGGGTGGTGCCGAAGAGCCTGACGCTGCCGGAGTCGGCCGGGCGCAGGCCGAGGAGGAGGTCGAGGGTGGAGGACTTGCCGGCGCCGTTGGGGCCGAGGAGTGCGACGGTCTCGCCCGGGTGGAGTTCGAGGGAGAGGCCGTCGACCGCCCGGACCGCGCCGTAGCTCTTGGTCACGTGTCGGAAGCTCACCACGGAGCCGGCACCGGGTCCGGTGTCCTTCGCGGCGGTGGGGTGCGCCGAGGTCGTCGTCGTCATGCCCCAAGATTCGCCCGTACGGGTGTGCGCGCGGCAGTGTCTGCCGTCGTGAGCGGCGGATGACAGATGTCATGCGGGCGGTGTGACAGGCCGCCCGGGCAGCGCGGGAGCCCCCGTCCCGGGCCGGGAACGGGGGCTCCTGTGCTGCGTGTGCGGGCGTCGGGCGGGGCCGTCAGCTGGGGTTGGTGTCGATCGTGGCGGTGCGCTCGGCGGCGGTCTTGCCGCGCAGGGCCTTGCCGAGGGCGCCGGCGACGTCCTGCGGGGTGACCGGGGTCTTCTCGCCGGTGCCGCGGGTGATCAGGACGCCGTCGAAGCTGTTGCCGTACGTGGCCTTGAGCGCCTCCAGGTCGTACTTCTCGACCAGGTGCCCGTCGACGGCCTGCATGCTCAGGATCTTGGGCAGGGACTTGGGGCCGAAGGGGAGGGACTTGGTGCCCGCCTTGACGGTGGCGACGCCGGACATGGCGGGCTCGGCGAACTCCTTCATGGCCCGGTCCAGTTCGGCCTGGGTGATCGCCGGCTCCTTGGTGGTGACCGGCAGGTCGACCGGGGCCGCCTTGCCGGTGGCCACCATGGTGCGGAAGGCCTTGGTGACCAGGTCGGCGGAGGCGCCCGCGTCGAGGGTGGTGCCGGCCTTGCCGGGGACGGCGACGGCCTTGCCGGTGTCGAACTTGATGGTTCCCTCGGTGGCGGTGCCGGCGGTGCCGGCGAGCTCCTGGAGGGCGACCTGGAGCTTCTCGTCGTCGACGGGGATGACGGGGTCGGCGATGCGCTCCTGGCCCAGGAGCGAGCCGATGACCGTGACGGGGTTGTAGTCGCTGCCCGCGGCGTTGCGGACGGTGGTCTGGGCGTCGAGGGACAGGCCGGCCTTCTCGGGCTTGAGCTCGACCTGCTTGCCGCCGACGGTCAGCTGGAGCGGGGCGGCGGCGCGGCTGCCGAAGGCCGTCTGGATCTTGGCGACGGCCTCGTCGCGGCTGCCGCTGATGTCGACGCCGAGGACGGTGGTGCCCTTGGGGACGTCGGAGTGGTTCAGCAGCAGCCCGGCGCCGTAGGCCACGCCGACCAGGGCGACGATGCCGCCGCCGACCAGGACCAGCTTGGAGCGGGCCTTGGTGACCTTGGTGGGCTTCGGGGCGGGCTTGGCGCCGGACGGCTTGGGGGCGCGCGGGCCGGGGGCCGGGGGCGCGGGGGCCGGGACCGGGGTGGGCCGCGGCTCGTCCAGCTCGGGGCCGGGCCAGCGCGGGGCCTCGTCGGCGCGCGGGGCGTCGACGGGGAAGGTGCCGAGGGCGGGGCCGCCGGTGGGTCCGGCGGGGCCCGCGGGGCCGGCGGGGGCGTCGAACGCGGCGGCGTCGAACGCGGGGAACGCCTCGGTGGCGGGGCCGAGGTCGGGGTCGCCCGGGAAGGCGGGGAAGCCCTGGGTGGCGCCGACGCCGGGACCGCCGAGCGGGCCCGCGGGGCCGGGACCGCCGAAGCCGGGGCCGCCGGGGCGGGGGCCCGCGCCGGGACCGCCGGGGGCGG
>NZ_JBEZVK010000120.1:0-10712 GCF_040636955.1 Streptomyces sp. NPDC032472 | reverse complement strand
GCCGCCGGGGCCTCGTTCTACCTGTTCCTCTACGGCTTCGGGCAGACCACCGCCGCCACCTACGCCCTGTTCGCGGCCGTCTCCCTGGCCGGGCTCTCCCGCATCCCCGGCACCGGGCAGCAGCGCGCCGCCGTCGTGATCCGGCTGCTGCCGGCGAGCTGGCTGCTGGTCACCGTCGGCACCTACCTGGCGGTACGGACCTGGAGCGCCGTCCTCGGCATGCTCGTCATCGGCTTCTGCCTCGCCTTCCTCGCCGTCGGCGGCCCGCGCCCCGCCGGCGCCGCGCCCGGACTCCAACTGCTCTACATCATGCCGTCCTTCCCGCCCTACGACCCCGGCTCCCTCACCGAACGGCTCGTCGGCACCACGGTCGGCATCCTGCTGCTCGTCCTGGCCGAGGCGTTCCTCTTCCGGGATCCGCCCGCCCTCCCGTACCGCGAACGCGCCGCACGCGCCCTCGACACCGCGCGGGACTGCGCCCGGGAGCTCGGCACGGCCCCGTACCGGCTGACCGGTCCGACGGGGCGCGCAGCGCAGGGCGCCGCCACGAGCCTGCGCCCGATGCAGGTGCCGGAGGCCGAGCGCCCCGCCGGTCCGGGTGTACGGGAGCGGGCCCTGACCCATGCCGCCCTCGCCACCCGTACGCTCCTCAGCCGCCTCGCCCTGCTGCCCCCCGCGCCCGCGGGGAGCGACCCGGCGGCCGCCCTCGGCGTGCTGCGCGCGGTCGAGCGCACGGCGGCCGAGACGGCCGCACACCTGCGCGGGGCGACGCCCGCCACGGACGCCCACGCCGGCCTGGCCAAGGCCCGCGCCGTCCTCGCGGCGACCCGCTACGACCCCGCCGGACCCGTCGCCGTGCTGCGCCGGCACGCCGCCGTCCTGGAGGTCGCCGACGCCGCGCTCGCCGTGTCGACCGCCGCCGACATCGCCGTACGGGGCCGGGCCGCCGCGGCGGACGCGCCCGTGAACCGGTTCTGGTACGCCGGGATGCGCGCCCCGCAGCTGTGGTGGATCCGGCTGTCGGGGCACGCCGGCCGGCGGTCGGTGTTCTTCCAGAACGCCGTACGCCTCGCCCTCGCCCTGGCCGCGGCCCGTACGGTCGCCGGCCTCGACACCCTCCCGCACGGGTTCTGGGCGATGCTCGCCACGCTCACGCTGACGCGGACGACGGTGCGCGCGACCCGGTCGACGATCCGGGTGGCCCTGACCGGCACCCTGGTCGGCGCGCTGGTCACCGCCGGGATGCTCACCCTGGTGAACACCGACACGAAGGTGTACGCGGCCGCCCTGTTGCCGGTGATGCTGCTGACGTTCACCGTCGGGCCGGTCAAGGGCGTCGGATGGGCGCAGGCCATGTTCACGCTGACCGTGGCCCTGGTGTTCGCCCAGCTCGCGGCCGCGACCTGGCGGCTGGCGGAGATCCGGCTGCTGGACGTGCTGATCGGCAGCGCGATCGGCGCCGTCTTCGGTCTGCTGGCGTGGCCGCGGGGCGGCCGCGACGAGCTGAGGCACTCGGCGGCGGTCCTCATGCGCGGCGCGGCGGAGATCGTCGTCGCCACGACCGCGTCGATCGCCGCGGGCGGGGTGCGCGAACCGCTGCCCTACGTACCGGGGAACCGCTCGCTGCGGCGCACGCTGATCCTCGCGGAGTCGGCGTACGCACAGTTCCAGACAGAGCCGGTCGGGCGCCAGGACCCGCCGCTCGGGGCCCACGGCGCCTCCGGGGCCGACAGACCGGAACCGGACTGGCAGGCCGTGATGATGGCCGGCCACCACACCCTGTGGGGCTCGGACCGGCTGCTGGCGCCGCCCCCGCCGGCGAGCGGCCCGGCCGCGCCCGTCGTGGTGCCGCCGCTGCGGCGGGAGGCCGCCGCGGAGGTGACGCGCCTCGGGGACCGGGTCGCGGCCCGGATGCTGCTGGTGTCGGCCGCCCTCGACCCCGGTGGCGACACCCCGCCGGCGCCCGTACCGCTGCGCGATCCGGCGTTCGACGGCTCCGAAGCGGAACCGGACGGCGCCACGCGGCTGTACTACGCGGCCGCGTCCTGGCTGGACTCGCTGATCACCGACCTGGAGCGGATCAGCGGCGCCGACCGGTCCCGAGCCGGAGCACCAGGAGCCCGGCGCCGGTAGCAGAAGGCCGCGACGCCCCAGCAGACGCCGGACAGCATCCAGTACGGCGCCCACAGCGCGAGATCCCAACGGGCCTGGTAGGACGCCAGGTCCGCGAACTCCGCCGGGACGCCGGCCGGGTCGTACAGCACCCGCAGGTCGCCGGCGAACCCGTACCCCAGCACCCCGACCGCCCGCGCCAGCATGAACACGCACACCGTCCAGCTGCCCACCAGCAGCAGACCGCGACGGAACCTGCCGTGCGGCCCGAACCGGTCCGACAGGTGGAGCGCGGCCGCCATGCCCACCACGGCCGGCGCCACCGACACCCAGTGCCCCGTGACCGCCCCCGAAGAGCCCTCCAGCAGCTCGTCCAGAGCGGCGCGGGGGAGCGGGGTCTGCCGCATCAGGAACGAACTGCCGAGCGCCCAGGCGAACTTCATCGCCCCGTAGGCCAGCGCGCAGGCGAAAGCCCCCCAGGCCGCAGCGGCCGCCCACCCCGTCGGCCGCGCCGACCCGCCCGCGGGCCGCCGGCCGGTGCGCACCGCGTACGAGACGACCAGCACGAGCCACGCCGCGACCTGGACCCCGCCCCACACCGCGTCGATCACCACGCCCCAGCCGGACCGCCCGAGCCCGGACTGCGGGCCCACAAGGGTCACGGCAGCGCCCAGCGCCGCCATCGCGCAGGCCGGGACCGCCGCACAGAGCACCGTCCACCGCGGCAGGCGCGCTCCCCGGCGCGAGACCGTCGCCCAGGCCGCGGCCCCCGCGGCCGCACCGAGCAGCGCATTGGCCGCCTGCGCCGCCGCAGGGTGCGCGAACCGGGCCTGCACCGACGTGGGGGCGGGACTGCCGGGCATGCCGACCTCCCCGCGCAGCGCCATGTACACCTTTGATACGGCATACACGAGCATGGCCGCCACGGTCACCGCCGCGGCGAGCCGGACGAGGGGCCCGGCGGGCGCCGGCCGGGCCGGCCTGAGCAGACGGCGGCGGATCCGGCCGGCGAGGGCGTACGCATCAACGGTCATGGACTCCATGCTCGGCAGCGCCGGCACGGCCGGCCTCCCCCGCAGGAGCGATCAGCCTCCCCCGCGCGGGCGAGAGCGGCTCCGCCCGAGGACCGACCGGCGCTGTCCGGGGAGGCGCCGCAGCTGCGGGTGCTCTCCGCCTCGGCGCTCCAGCCGACGCAGCAGGAAGGGGAGTTGGAGGCGCTGCTGCAGGGTCACGCATGCCATCAGCAACCGCGCGAACCGGCCGTACGTCCGCTCCCGGATGTCCGCGTCCAGCCTCAGCAGGTCCTCCTCGGACCCGCTCTCGTACCCGGAGCGGATGACCCCCCGGTGGACCATGACCAGGACGGCCTTCGCCCGCCGGCGGTAGAAGGACAGCAGGCTCTCGTCGTGGGCCAGCTTCTGCAGCAGGTCCGTCGCGCGCGGGTCGCCGAGCTCGGCGAGGAGCCGGGCCGCCTTGACCCGTACGAAGGAACGGACGAGCAGCTCGCGCGGGGTCGAGGCGGGGCCCCTGACCGGTCGTGCCAGCTCCGTCAGGACCGGCTTGGCCCGCGAGTCGCCCAGCCGGGCCAGCGAATGGGCGGCATTGACCCGGGAGATGGGATCGAGCCGGGGGTCGCGGGCCATGTCCGCGAGGATCCGGTGCGCGCGCCGGTCGCCGAGTCGGATCCCCATCAGACGGGCGGCCAGCGCCCGCCCGCTGCCGTCGAAGCCGGTGTCCTTCGCGAGGGACAACAGCAGTTCACCGGCCCCGGCATGGTCGAGCTGCGCCAGGGCGCCGGCTGCGTGGGCACGGGCCAGCGGGTCCACGGCGTCGGAATGGGCCAGTTCCAGCAGCAGTTTGGTGCCGCGCTCGTCGCCGCCCTCGGCGAGCCGGAGTGCGGCCTGGATTCGGGCGACGCCGTTGTACAGGCGCAGCATCCGCAGGCCCGCCACGTTCACGGGGGACCGGGCGACGACCGGCGGTACGACGCCCCCGGCGTTCTCGTCCTGGGCGATCCGGACCAGGAGGGCCCGGGCCCGCTCCTCGTCGAGGTCGGCCAGGGCCACGGCGGCGCGCAGCTCGTCGCGGAAGAGGCTGCGCCGGGTGGCCAGCGCGGCCAGCGCCGAGGCCGTCCTCGTGGCGACCTCCGGCGGCACCCGCGTCCCCAGCCTGACCTGCGCGGCGATGAACTCCAGGTCCGGCAGGCCCGCGTCGGAGCCGCCGGCCAGCCGGTGCAGGCAGCGGGGTCCGGGGCCGGCCGGATCGTCCGGGGCCGCGTCCAGCAGGAAGCCGACGTACGACAGCTGCGCCGTCCGCAGGTCCAGCCGGGCGCGCCGACGGCCGGGCCGCTCGGGGCCGCGGGTCCCGAGGAACCGCCGCAGCTCCCTGCGCAGCCGCGCGGGATCGCCGGCGAGGGCCTGCGCCGCGAAGTAGTCGGCGAGCGTCCGGTGGAGGAACAAGAAACCGGACTCGTCCTGGGTGAACAGCCCGCTGTGCCGCAGGAGATCCGCCAGGAACCGGCGCCAGGTCTCCTCCGGTACGGGTTCGGGCCGCGCGGCCTCCGGGAAGCCGAGCAGCCCTTCGAGGACGTCGAACTCCGCGTGGGCGTGGGGCCGGGTCTGCCGGGGGTGCCCCACCTGCCGTGCGGCCAGAAGGGAGACGAGGGCGAAGAACCGGTCGACCGTGGCCTGCGCCCGGCCGAGCACGGTGGGGCCGTAGCGTTCCAGGGCCTGGCGGGTCTGCTGGTGGATGCCGGACATCCCGGCGGCGTGGTGCCGGTCGGCGAGGGCGTCGACGAAACGCCGGTACAGGTCGCCGCGGTGCACGGGCAGCGGTTCGCCCGGCGCGGCGGAACCGAGGGCGCACCGGATGGCCGCCATCAGCGGGACCGTGCCGAGCCCCGTCGCCGGCGGGGCGGCGGTCGTCTGCGCGAACCGGTCCGCCGCCTGCTCGGGCGCGGCATGACCGGCGGCGCGGAACCACTTCACGGCGAGGGAGCGCAACTCCGGCCGGTCGAACGGGCGCAGCTCCAGCACCGGCGTGTCCTCGCCCAGGATGCCGAGCTCGGAATCGGGCAGCGGCCGGGTCGCGACCACGAAGCGGAACGGACTGCCGCCGGGGGCGGGGACGGCGGTGGTCCCGGGCCCGGCGCGACCGACGAACCCGGCCAGGGTCTGCAACGCCTCGCGCCGGGACTCCGGCAGCAGGATCTCGTCCAGCCCGTCCACCATCACCAGCCAGGGCACTCCCGGCTCCGCCTCCTCCCGGAACACCTCGGCGCCAGGCCCTTCGAGCAGCCCGAACCGGCTCAGGTCCCGGGTGACCGCACGGGAGAGGACCTGCGGCAACGGCTCCTCCGACAGCAGGTCGGTGGCCCGCAGCAGCACGGGCAACACCCGCGCGCCCGGGTCCGGTGCCGTGCCGGTGCCGGCGGCCGGCTCCCCTGCGGTCAGGCGGCGGCGGGCGGCCGCGGCCAGCGCCATGCGCAGGAAGGTGGTCTTGCCACCACCCGGCCCCGCCGTCAGGACCGAGACCCCCGCCTCCTGGGTGCCGATCCACTGCACGGCCTCCTCGGCGGTCAGTTCCCGGGCCGCGACCCGGCCGGCGGCGAGGCCGAGGGCGTGCAGGCGGGCCCGCTGGCCCAGGTGGATCTCGGCCAGCGGCGGCGCACCGGCCCCGACGGCGCCGCCGACGTAAGGGTGTTCCCGGGTCGAGGCGAGGGCCGCGCTCAGGTAGTCGTGGACCTGCTGGGCGTGTGCGTCCGCAGGCGTGAGCCCGGCCGGTCCGGGAGGCAGCCCGATCAGCTCGTGCAGGGCGGTGTGGTCGCGGTCGGTGAGGACGTCGTACCAGCGGTCCACTCGGCTGGCGGTCAGGGTCCCCGCACCGTCGGTGGGCCGGTGCTCGCTGACGATGCCGATCAGGCAGCCGCCGCTCCACACCGCGGCCCCCGACATCCCCTCCCACGGCGACACGGAACCGGAACCGGGGTCGCCCCCGGTATCGGCCCCGGGCGGGTCGACGATCAGCTCCAAGGTGCCCTCGCGCCGCCCCGACAGGGCGGCGGCGTGGCCGTGGGCGTGCCGGGTGTCCCGGTACTCGAACTCCGCTCCGTCCGGCCCCACCTCGTGGCGCAGCTTGAACCGCGGGAAGCCCACCGCCTCGCACGGCGCCGAGCGGCCGAGCCGCCCGTACCGGACCGCGCCCTCCGCCGGCGGTGGCGGCGGCCCGTCGGCCCCGCCCGCGTCGGGACGCAGCGCGAGCACCGCGATGTCGAGCCGGCCGTGCAGGAACACCGTTTCGGCGTCGACGTCGGTGATCCCGCCCCGGCCGTCCACGAAGCGGACCCGGATATCCCGGGCGCCCCGGGCGTCTCGGGCGCCCCGGACGTCGTCGACGACATGGGCCGCGGTCAGTACGTGCCCTGGCCCGACCCGGTAGCCGGAGCCCCGCTTGCCGCTGCCGTCCCGGCACACGGTGACGATCTGCACGGCCCGCCGCTCGTCCAGCCCCGCCGACGGGGCGACCGCTCGGCTACTGCTCAATCGAGCCGGCCCGGCCGGACACGAAGGCGCTGGTCCGGACGCCGGCCACCTCGACCGTGGGCTGGAGGGACAGCTTCACCCGCTGGACCGCGTTGCTCCGTACGGACCCGTCGACACCGAGGTCCACGACCCAGAACCGCACCTTCCCCTTCCCTCCGGCGTTCTTCTCCAGCGCGAGCGACACCTCCAGCTCGATCGCCCCCAGCTCGAACTGCAGGTTCTTGCCCTGCGCTTCGGCGATGGACTGCTCCAGCTCTTCCCGCAGGTCCTTGATGACGGTCGACAGCTCGATCACGCGGCATCCCCTCGGCCCGACTCGAACACGCACGGCGCACGGCAGGACCCGGCGCCCGAGCGCCGCGTCCCGTACGTCGCCGCCACCGTACCCACCGTCAACGCCCCCTGTACGCCGGTCGGTTGAATGACCGCAGGATCCGGTCACGCCCGGTGCCGTTCGGCCACTGCCGCGGCGGTGGCGGCGATCCGGGCCCGCAGCTCCGGCGGGCCGAGGACCTCGATGTCGGCGCCCAGCGCGAGGTACGCCGCCTCGGCACGGTCCAGGGATTCCACGGGCAGCACGGCGCGGGTCCAGCCTGCCAGCTCCGGGTCCGGGACACCGCCCGCCGCCGCGGCCGCCGCGTCGTCGGCGTTCAGGCGGCCCAGCCCGCGCGGGGAGAGGCGTACCTCCGCCCGCCCCCGGTACAGCCGGTCCCGGAAGTCCTCCTGGGCCCGCTCCCAGTGCGCGGCGAGGTCGAAGCCCGGCGGCGGCGCGCACTCCTCGCCGGTGACGGCCAGCTCCATGATCTGGTCCACCCGGTACGTACGCGGCACGGGCTCCGGCTCCGGCCCGTCCGCCGGGGCGGCGACCACGTACCAGCGGCCCGCCTTGAGCACCAGCCCGTACGGCCGCAGTCGGCGGTCGACGTCGGTCGGCTCCTTCCAGCGGCGGTAGCGCACCTCCAGCACCCGGCCCCGCCACACCGCGTCCGCGACCCGCGCAAGGAACGGCACCTGCGTGCTGCGCGCGTACCAGCCGGGCGCGTCGAGGTGGAAGCGCGCCCGCATCCGGTCGGCCTGCTCCCGCAACTCGGGCGGGAGCGCCGCCCGCAGCTTGAGCTGCGCCGCCGCCAGGGCCCGGCCGAGGCCGAGTTCGGCGGCCGGGCCGGGGACACCGGACAGCAGCAGCGCCTCGGCTTCGCCGCTGCTGAGCCCGGTGAGCCGCGTCCGGTACCCGCCGAGCAGCCGGTACCCGCCCCGGTGGCCCGCGTCCCCGTACAACGGCACACCGGCCGCGGCCAGCGCCTCCACGTCCCGGTAGACCGTACGCACGGACACCTCCAGCTCCCGCGCGAGCTCGGCGGCGGTCATCCGCTCCCGGGTCTGGAGCAGGAGCAGGATCATCACGAGCCGGGTGGACTTCACTGCCACACGATGTCAGTGGAGTACTCCTACGGTCCACCCATGACTTTCGCGGAGAAACTCCTCACCACCCGGCCGCCGATCGAGCTCGCGGGCCGCCGGCTCAAGCGCTACCACGTCACCGCCGACCCGGCCGGGATCGAACCGGAGGTGGAGGAGGCGGCGTACCGCTTCCTGCCCGAGCTCCTGCGCACCCTCCCGGAACCGGACGGAACACCGCCGGGCGGCTTCCTCGTCCTCCACAGGGGAGGGGACGACGGGGTTTACCTGAACGTGTACAGCTGGGTCTGGGACAACGCGCTGCACTTCGCGGGCGGGGCGGCCGGGCAGCCGGTGCTCGGCTGCCCGGACCGCGACCCGACGCACTTCGTCCGCCTGGACCGGTCACTGATCGGCTGCGTCTGGGAACTGCCGCCCCTCGACCACGAACGCAACGCCTGGGTCCGCCACCTCCTCGACGCCCCGGCCCCGGACCTCGACGCCTACCTCGCCGACTCCCTCCCGGCGGGGACCACCGGGTGGAGCGGGACGGGGCCCTCGGCAAAAGGCCTCGACACCGGCCGCAGTGATCGGGGACGCTTCGTGCGATGACAAGAATCGACGACACGCCGCCCGCGTGGGACGAGCGCACCCAGCTCACCACGTTCCTCGACTACGCCCGCGGCACCGCCCGCGCCAAGTGCGAGGGCATATCCGCGGAGAACGCCCGCAAGGCGCTCCTTCCGGGCTCACCTCTGATGACCGTGAGCGGACTGATCAACCACCTCCGCTGGGTCGAGTACTACTGGTTCCGGGTGGTCTTCCTCGGCGAGGAGGACCAGGGCCCCTGGACGGAGGAGGACCCCGACCGCGAGATGCGCATCGCCGTCGACTTCCCGCTCCCGCAGTTGCTCGACGAATACGCCGAACAGAGTGCCCGCCACCGCGAACTGGTCGCGGCGCACGCCCTGGACGAGCAGGCCCGGCGAGCCGTCCGCAGCGGCCTCCACGTCGACCTGCGCTGGATCCTCCTCCACCTCACCGAGGAGACAGCCCGCCACAACGGCCACCTGGACATCCTGCGCGAGATGCTCGACGGCACGACCGGCGACTGAGGGTCGCGAGGGGTGCCCGAAGGTCCCGAGGGGTGCCTGAGGGCCGGGGCCGAGGGGTTGTCAGACCCCTTTCCTAGCATGGCCTTCATGAGTACCTCGCACGACAGTTCGGCCGCGCGCACGCTGCGCTCGCTCCTCGATCTGCCCCGGGAGGCCCCGGCCGCGGCGCCGGCCGGAGCCTGCCTGCGGGCCGTGACGGAAGGACGGCCCGCCCGGACGGTGGCCGGCGCCGTCGCCGCCGCCGCAGGGCCCGATGCGGAGACGGCGCAGCACCTCGAGGCGCTGGAACGGGAGCACCTCGGCGGGGACGCCGAGCGGTGGCTCGGCCTCCACGACGCCCTCGCGACCCACCGCGGCACGCTGCCCGAGCTGTTGGCCGACGTACCACCGCCTGCACACCCCGCACCGCCCGCATCCCCCGGTGGGCTGCGCCCGCCCGCGCCCCGCAGCGTCCACGCCACCCTGGCCCTGCTCCTGGAGCACGCGCGGCCGAAGGACGCGGCCGCCGCCCTGGCCGTCCTGCCGGACCGCACCCTCGACGGACTGCTCGCCACCGGCTCCCTCCCCGGCCCGGCCGTCACCTCCGCGGTCACCGAGCACGGCGACCCCCGCACCCGGACCGCCCTCGCCCGCCACACCCGCCTCGACAGCCGGGTCCTGGCCCGGCTGTTGGAGACGGGGGACCCGCAGGTCGGGGCCGCCGTCTACCGCAACCCGCGCGCCACGCAGTCCCTGCGCCGCACCCTCGTGCACCGCCTCGACCGGATCCCCATGGACGAGGCGCTGTACGCCGAACTGGCCGACCGCGGCGCCGACGTGCCGCACACCTGGCTCGCCCCGCTGCTCGGATCCGGCGATCCGCAGCTCGCCGCCCGCGCCCTGATCGGCGGCGCCCGGGGAGTCGCCCAGAGTCACGCCCTGGTCCGGGTCTGGGAGCGCACCGGCCCGGAGGCGGTGCGCGCCCTCCTCGACGACCCCGGCGTCCGGAGGTGCCTGAGCCGGGCCGTCGTCTCCGACGTCGCCGGCGCCCTCGCCGCGGACGACGGTTCGGGCGGGGCGCTGCGCGCGCTGCGGGAGCGGTGCGAGCCGTACGAGGACCCCGCCCGGCTGCCCGCCCTGCTGGCCACCACGCGCGGCACGAGCAGCCTGCGCGATCTGCTGTCCGAGCCGTACGTCCACGACCTGAAGGCCCTCGCGCAGGCCCACGCCGCCTCGCCGTTCATGCCGAAGGCGAGCGAGGAACTGGCCCGCCACGAGGCGGCGGACGACGCCCAGCGGCTCGCCTTCCGGCTCAGCACCCTCAACGCCCCCTGGCGCACGGGCGGCCGGCGCGCCGGCAACACCGCCCCGCCCCGGCAGCGCCTCGCCGAGGAGGAGCTCGACGACCACGCCGGCGTGTGGGCCGAGGGCATGGCCGCGGCAGGACTGCTCGACCCCGTCGACCTGATCCGCACCGCGCGTCCGGCGGCGCACGCCCTGCACGCCCTGGACCGGCTGGCCGGGCGGAACCTGCTCGGCGGCGCCGCCCTCGCCGCCCTGCACGAGC
>NZ_JBEZVK010000119.1:5696-10742 GCF_040636955.1 Streptomyces sp. NPDC032472 | reverse complement strand
GCGCTCCCGGACCACGTCACTGGAGTGCACACCTGTGCTCTGCCGATCTGGCGCGGTGCGCAGCAGGGCCGCGAGCCCGCGCCGGCGCAGCCAGGCGGCGGAGCGGGCGTCGACGCTGCCGGTCAGCCGCGTGGTCGCGGCGTCGAGCAGGACTTCCGCCAGGGTCAGCACCGCGCATAGCAGGGCCCACCGGGTGCCCGCCGGGTCGCGGCGCAGGAGCAGGTCGAGGCAGTGGCCGAGGACGGCGGGTTCGGCGAGGGCGGCGCAGGCGGCGGCCAGCGAGCAGCCGAACACGGCGGCGGTCCGGCCGGCGCTGTGCCGCGCGGTCGCCCGCAGCGCCCGGTCGGCACTGCGCGCGGCCGCCGCCCCGGGGTCGTCGTTCGGGGTCATCGGCGGCGGCTCCTCCGGGACGGGGTGCGGGCCCGGGCGGCAAGCCGCCCGGGCCCGGAAGGGACCTGATCAGTTACAGGTGGTGACGCTCAGGCTGCTGTCGCCGCACAGGAGCAGGCTGGCGCGGCTGCCTCCGCCGGTGAGGTGCGCGGCCTCGGTGGTCTCTTCCTTGGGGGTTTCCATCGACTGCAGGTCGAGAAGGGTCATGGCTGATTCCTCTCATTCGCTGGGGTGTTGCGATGGGTTACGGCCCCCCGGTGGGGGACCGGCTCTGGGGCCGCCGCGGAGCGCGGCGGCGGGAGGAACGGCAGGTGCGCCCCCCCGCCGGTCGCGGCGCTGCCCAGGGCGAGCAGCACGCCGGCGGTGCCGGTGGAGAGGTCCATGGACAGGCGCATCATCTGCTCGCCCGGGAAGGCGAGTCGTCCCTGGTAGGGGACCGCGTGGCGGGCCAGTGCCCCGATCTGCCGGGCGATGTCGCCGGCCGCCGTGCCGGGGCCGGGTGTGGTGGTCCGGGACAGGTGGAGGACCATGCCGGCGGCTCCGCGGAAGAGGCCGGGCTGGGCGTAGAAGGTTGCCTGGGCGGCCTGGACGATCCCGGTCCGCGCCTGTTCGAAGCGGTCGTCCGCGGCGTGTTCCAGCCAGTCGTCGAGCACCATCCCGATCCCGACGCTGCCGGCGCCGAGGTAGGGCATGGTCCGCCAGCCCTCGTCCACTTGGAGGGTGCCGAAGGCGCTCGTCACGCAGTGGTCCAGGTCCTGGTGCAGGAAGCGGGCGGCGCGCCGGAGCAGTTCGGGGTCGCCGGTGCGCTCGTAGAGGCGCAGGTGGAGCAGGGCGATGCCGGTGTGGCCGTAGAGCAGCCCCGCCCGCTTCAGCCCGGCGGCGGCTTCGGACGCCAGGTCGGCACAGCGCAGGGCGGCGGTGTGCAGGGCGTGCTCCCCCGTGGCCGTGCCGAGGGCGTCCAGGGCGAGCCCGATGCCGGCGAGGCCGCTGTGCAGGTCGGGGCCCGCGGACTGCCACGGCTGGTCGAGGAGGCGCTCCGCGAGGGCGGTCGCGCGGTCGCGGTGGCCGAGCCGGTCGTGGGTCCAGGCCAGTCCGGCGAGGCCGTCGTAGAAGCCCAGCGGAGTGCCGGAGGCCGGGTCCTTCGTCCGGTCCAGCAGCCATTCCTCGGCTTGGGGCCAGGGCGCGGCGCCCGTTTCGGCGAGCGCGTACAGGACGCCGGCGGCCCCATGGCCGAAGGCGACTCCGCCGCCGGCGGTGGCGAACTGCGCCGGGTCCCCGGGCAGGAGCCGGTCCTCGCGGTCGGGGGTGGCCGCGGCGTGGAGGGCCGCGGTCATGGAGGCGCGGGCGGCCGGCCAGTCACCCGGGTCGGCGGGCAGGTAGGGACGCGCGGGGGCGGGTGGCGCGCCGTCGGGGGTGGCCGCGGGTCCGGCGGCCGGTGCGGCCGCGGGTAGTGGGGCAGCTCCGGCCGCGGGTGCGGGCGCAGGTACGGCCACGGGTACGGCTCTGGATCGGTCTCCGGCGGGTCCGGCTCCGGTGCGGGTCCCCCCTTCGGCGCCGACGTCAAACCCGCCTTCCTCGGTGGTCCCGGCGTCGGCGAGGATCTCCCGTACGGCCTCGTCGAGGAAGGACCGGGGAACGGGGAACTGCTCCGCCGCGATGTCCGCGAGGTGCGCCGCCTTGGCCCGGTCCATCACGAGCAGGCTCGTCAGCGGCATGAACAGGGCGAGGCGGAGACAGGCCAGGGCGTAGCGGTCGACGGCGAAGCCGCGCCGGTCGGGCGGTGCCACGTACGCCGGGTTGGCGACGGTCTGGCGCAGGCCCTCGTCGACGTGCGCGGCGGCCTCGAAGTCAAGGAGGGCGACGGACGGTTCGCCCGTATCCGGGTCCTCCGCAACCATGATGTTGAAGAGGTGGAGGTCGTTGAAGACGATGCCGCGGGAGTGGACGGCCTCGACGGCCTCGGTCACCCGCGCGTGGATCTTCAGGGCCCAGTCGGTGTAGGCGGCGAGCTCGGCGGGGTCGGGGTCGGCCTCGATCAGGGGGTGGCGGCGGGCGAAGTAGGTGTTCAGGGGCCTGCCGTCGAGGTACTGGAGCGCGAGGAAGTGGTGGTCGCCGACGGTGAAAGTGCCGCGGACGGAGGGGACGCAGTCCAGCCCGTCGAGTTGTTCCAGGGCCCGGCGCTCCCGGTGCAGCCGCGTCACGGCGTCCGCTCCGTCGGCGGCGAGCCCGGCGAACGGGCGGCCCTCCTTGAGGACGACCGGCTCGCCGGTACGGGTGTCGCGCCCCGCGTAGACCCCGCCGCCGTTGGAGAAGTGCAGGGCCCGCTCCACGGTGTACGGGACGCCCTCCAGCGTGACGGCCGAGCGGCGCTCCAGGTGGGGACGCAGGAAGTCGGGGAGTTCGACCCAGGCGGGCGGCTGGAACACCGGTCCCCGCGCGTCCGGCACCAGGCGACCGTCGGGCGCCTCGACCGCCGGGACCAGCTCGCCGGCGTCGTCGTAGCAGTGCCGCAGCGTGAAGCTGCCGTAGCGCAGGTGGACCGGGCCGTCGTTCCAGCGCAAGTCGCTGAGGATGTACGGGCCGGGCTCGCCGGCCAGCAGGGCGTCGAGGTCCTCGGCGATGCGCTGGCAGGCGTCCGTGTCCGCGGGGTAGACGGTGAGGAATTTCCCGCTCGCCGCACGGTCCGCGTACTTGGCGTTGCGCAGCTGAAGCAGGTACCGGCTGGGCACGAACTTGAAGGCGATGCCCCGCTCCACGCAGTAGGAGTGGACCTTGCCGAGGGCCGCCTCCGCGTTGCCCAGAGCGGCCGAGACGTGGATCTTCCAGCCCTGGGAGGGCAGTCGGAGGCCGAGGGGGCGCAGCGCGAGCCAGTCGCCGCTGCGGTGCGAGGTCCACCCCTCGGGTACGGGGGCCAGGGCGGCCGGGAAGCTCTCGCCGACCCGCCGGTACGGCGCGTCGTAGAACCAGCGGTCGGCGTCGCAGAACGCCGCGTGCCCCTTGTTCACACCTGCTCCCTCGGTCGGTGACGCGGTCCAAGGTGTCACGGCGCGGAGACCCGGCAACAGTCGCGTTTGTCACCAGCTCGACGTGCACTTTGCACGGGTCGCACCTGGGTCGGAACCTGCCCCGGCCCGGCGGCCCGCCACCGCCGCGGCTGGCGGCCCCCGCCGTCTTCCGGCGACTTCGGACCCCGGCCCACCGCATCGATCCGGTCACCCTGGCGGGCCCTCCCGTGCACCGGGCCCCCGCCACCAGCGCGGGCACGCCGGAGGGAAGCGCACCCGGGCGGGCCGGCCGCGCCCGCACCCGGCGGGAGCTGTGCGAAGCCGGGATCATCCGGAATCCGCACCACCTGTCCGTAAGTCGACCGTCGGTGTGCGGGCCGCCTTCGCACCTGTCAGGGTCGAGGGAAGTCCACCGCCCACACAGAAGATGTGACGGCCCCTTACCCCTTCGAATCGAAAGCGAGTGTTGTCATGCGCCCCCGCTTAGCCGCAGTCTCCGCCGCCGCACTCCTCTGCCTCGCCGGCGCCACGGGCGCGGCCGAGGCGGCGCCCGCGAGCCTGTACGCCCCGTCCGCCGTGGTCCTCACCATCACTCAGGGGGACGACGCGGGCACGGGGACCGTCCTGCGGGCGACGGTCCTGAGCTGCGCCTACACCGCCGAGGGCACACACCCCGACCCGCGGGCGGCGTGCGACGCCCTCAACGCCACCGACGGCGAACTCAACCGCCTCGTGGCCACGCAGACTCCGGACCGGGCTTGCCCGCTGCACTACGACCCCGTCACCGTCACGGCCGACGGCGTCTGGCGCGGCAGCCGCCTCGCGTGGAAGCACACGTTCTCCAACGGGTGCGCGATGTCCGCGGGCTTGAACGGCAACGTGCTCTACGCGTTCTGACGCGGGCCCCGTCCGCCACCGTCCCCGTCACCGGACGGTGGACCGGCCGCCCGGCGGACTGCCTACGCGCAGGTGGCCCCGCCCCCCCATGGGGGCGGGGCCACCTGCACACCGCACGGAGCCTGACGAGCTACCAGCGGTACCAGCGGCCGCTGCTGCCCCTGGGACGGGCAACGAAGCCGACCAGCCACAAGACCAGCACCACGATCGCGACCCACCAAAAGATCTCCACCGCGAATCCGGCACCGAAAAGGATCAGCGCGAGCAGAAGAACAAGAAGCAGGGGAACCATAGTTGCCAACTTCCGAAGCCCCTGGTGCCCGGCCACCGACCGATCATGCGCGACCCCTACACCGGCCGACCACACGATGAGGTTTGAGGTCGCGGATCGTGAACAGACGAGGGTCACGACCAAGCCGGTACATCACGAGGAGGTCCCCATGTCGGGCACGGAGAAGACGAAGGCGCAGGCCGAGAAGGCGAAGGGAAAGGCCAAGGAAACCCTGGGCCGGGCCGTCGGCAACGAGCGGAAGACCGCCGAAGGCCGCGCCGACCAGGCCAAGGGCCACGCTCGCCAGGCCAAGGAAGAAGTCAAGGACATCTTCCGCAACTGACCGCGCACCGGCACGCAGCCTCGGCTGTGACGTCTCGCCGTGCCCCGACCACCCCCGGGTCGGGGCACCGCCCCAAGTTACCCCACCCCACCCCCGCAGGAGGCTGCCGCGTTAGGTGGCTTTTACTCCGGTAGAAGCAC
>NZ_JBEZVK010000119.1:0-5686 GCF_040636955.1 Streptomyces sp. NPDC032472 | reverse complement strand
TGAGCGGGGGGTGGCACGCCCGCCCGCCCCCCCCCCCCCCGGGGGCGGGCCCACGGCCCCATGTTCCCCCTCCGCACACGCGCTGGAGGCTGCCTCGTTCGGTGCCTTTACGTCCGGTCGAAGCTCCAGGCGAGTACGACCTGCTTCTCTTCCGGTAAGCCTCCGGCACGGCGCTACGTAGCGCGGGCCGGCGCGTTGTCCTCGTCCGTGATGGTCCACGTGCCGTGGCAGCGCCGTCCACGAGCCAAGTCTGCATGCGCCGACGTCAGGGCCCGGCCGACACCACGCCCGTGGAAGGAGTCGCCCACGCCCAGCTTGTACAGAAACCCCCGCGCAGCGGGAGCGCCCGCCCCGGCCCTACCCGATGGTGACCACGCGGGCCCGCGCGGGCGGCGCGTCCGTCACGTAGTCGGGATCCTCCTCGCGCCACGAGCGGCCCGCCCGCTCCCGCGGGAACAGCCACACCACCGTCCGGCAGGCGGGCGGGCCAACGGGTCTGCCCTCCGTCAGGACCACGAAGACGCCGCCCGCCCACCGCGCGCGAGATCCGGACCTTCTACCGGCACGCCGTCCTCGACCGCCAGGCTCCCGCTGACGAGAACCCCGTCGACAAGAACCGCGAAGGCCCCACCGGACCGGCCGCCGTCAAGCGGCTGCTGAAGCACCGCACGCCCACGCCGGCCGCGGCTGCCGCCGTGGCCGTCTCCCGGGACAGGTTGCTGGCACCGGTACAGCCGCTGCCCGCTTCCCTGGCACGGACGATCGCCCGGCTCGGCGACGCCCGAACAGGCCTGGGCAGATGGCGCCGCAGCGGCCGCACCATCTGCCCGCTTCTCCTGTCGCCACCCGGTCAGTTCGCCAGTTGCGCGATCGGGCCGTTCAGGTCGCCGGTGACGACGAGGGCGAAGTCCTGCGGTCCGGCCAGCAGGTTGCGGGCGAAGACCTGGATGAGGTAGGTGCCGGCAGGCGGCGCATCGATGCGGACGACCTCGACGTTGTTGGTGCAGTCACTGCCGATCAGCGGGTTGGGCAGTCCCGCGTTCCCGGCATGCTTGGTGCCGTCGGGAGCCTGGACGATCACGCTGATGTCGTTCTGGAGACCGCGGCCGGGCAGGTCCGTGTACGCGAGGCAGAGCCGGAAAGGTGTGGCTGATCCCGCGGTCACGTTGAAGCGCTTGCGTTCCCCGGTGCGCTGGAACTGCTTGGCCGGCTTCTGCCACGTGTCGACGAACTCGAGGTCGAAGTCCGCCGCCCCGTCGTGGGGAAGGGTGGTGGGCATGTGGATGGCACCGAAGCCCTGTTGGTAGTACGGGAATTTGGCCGTCGAGTCAGGCCCCGACAGCGTGCGTGCGCCGTTGATCAGGGTGGCCTTGACGAGGGCTGCGCTGGGCTCGGTGCTGCGCCGGTCGGCGTAGTACTGGCGTACGAGTGCGGCGCAGCCCGAGGCGAGGGGGGTGGCCATGCTGGTCCCGCCCATGTAGGCGTACCGGGGGTTCTGGGGGTGCAGCCCCCAGAAGTGGTTCGAGGGGGCGAGGGAGGACCGGGCGGACAGGATGTCGGTTCCGGGGGCCATAAGCTCCGGCTTGATGCGGAAGTCGTCACAGGGGCCGCGGCTGCTGAAGGCGGCAAGGGATTCGGGGTCGCCGGACACGCGGTCGGCGCCGATGGGCGGGTCGGGGTAGTCTCCCGGCCACAGGCTGTTGTAGGTGGCCTGGGAGAAGCCGCCGCTCGTACGGTCGCTGCGGCTGGCTCCCACGGTGAGGGCGTTCTTGCAGGAGCCGGGTGAACCGATGGATGCCCAGTCGACGAAGCCCTTGGGCGAGTTCAGGCGTACCCCCGCGGTTCCCTCGTTCCCGGCGGCGATGACGACGAGCATGTCGCGGCGTTGGTGGACGTAGGAGTCGACGTCGTCGGAGTCGATGGTGTACGCGGATTGGGTTGCGGCACCCCAGCTGTTGCTGTGGATGCGGGCGCCGGCCTGGTAGGCGGGCTCGAAGAGATCGGCGAGGGAGAGGGGCAGTCCGCCGAGGTTTCCCGCCGCATCCATGATTGATTGGAAGTAGAGCTTCGCTTCGGGAGCAGCGCCGCGGATCTGGCCCTGGGAGGCGGAGCCGTCTCCCAGCACGGAGCCTGCGACATGGGTGCCGTGCCCGTCCGGGTCGTCGCTGTCGCCGGGGCGGCCGAGCGCGACAACGCCGACGATGCGGCCCTGGAAGTCGGGGTGGGTTTGGTCGAGGCCGGTGTCGGCGACCGCCACGATCTGCCCCTTGCCCGTGAACGGCACACCGCTGCTGCCCGCCCCGTCGGGGACGATGCCCATCAGTCGGACGGCGAGGTCGTTGCACAGCTTCGGCGGGACGTACTCGACCATGTCGAGCACATCGGGGAGTTGGGGAATCTCCGTCTCCAGCGGGGACCCCTCGGGGATCTTGAGCCGGATGCGGTGTGAGGCGGAGGCGACGAGCCGCAGACCGGAAGAGGCCTCGTGGCTCTCGAGCCATGCCATGACCGACTCGCGGGCGCCGGGCGTCTCTGCCAGCCGCAGATCCCAGACGCGACCGTCGGTGGCGGTCTTCGGTTCGCCTGCGGTGGGCGGGGCCGGGGATTCGCCCGCACGGAGCCGGACGGGGGCGCCCATTCGGGGACCGTAGCGGTCGACGGAGACCACGAAGTCGAGGTTGGCCAGTTGGCCGGCCTGGGATTCGGTGGCAGCCGCGATGTAGGCGTTGACCGGGACACTGCGCTGTAGCTCGACGCCGGTGGAGGCGATCTCCTCCCGGTACCGTTCGACGAGCGGTTCGCCGAGCTGGACGATCCACGAGGCGCGGTCGCCGGGTGCGACGTCCAGGACCTCCGCGTCGCCGTCCGCTTCGGGGACGGCGGACCTGCCGGTCAGACGCCCGCGGGCCATGGCGGACGTCTCGCTGCGGACGTCGTCCAGTCTGCCGACGGTGAGTCCGGCGCTTTCGAGCTGGGGAATGTCACTCTCGGCGATGTCTCCGAGGACATAGCTGTCGGTGGCGGTGGGGTTGCCGAGGATGTTCAGCGCGGCCTGTTCCTCATGCTCGTGCATGAAGTATGCGATTACCCGCATGGCGGTTCCGTTTCCTGGGCGCGTTCGCACGCCCGAGCAGGGAAGCTGGGTGATGGGGAACGATCGCGGATCCACGCGGCGGACGCCGCGGCTGCCCCGGGCACCGGGCGTCTGAGCTCAATCTAACTGCGGAGAGTGACGACGGGTCGGGGGGACACGCCTCCATCCGGTGATTCGAGCGCAGGGAGCCGGAGGTATCGATTCAGCACGCCGACCGGACACGGTCGAACTCTCGAGCCCGGTGCGGCCGGAGCCTGTCGTGGTTTGACGTCGTAGCCGGCTCTGGATTGGCGCAGTCGATCCAGAGGAGCATCGCGTGACGGGTGGATGCGGCACCGCCGGAAGTGCGCGACGACGCGGCCTTCGGGGAACAACTACTGGATTCCCTCCAAGTCCGACGACGGTCGCCGTGAGTACATCTCCCACAACAGCGAACTCATCAAGGCCGCAGCCGCCGAAGCAGGGCCAGGGAGATATGCAGCGCGCCTCGGCGGGCGCGCGTGTCCTGCCGTGGTCGGGCGGGCGTTGCTGTCGCCGGTCGAGGTGCTCGTGGCCGGACGGGAGCGCGCGGGCCACGACGCCTCCCGCGTCCTCGAGGTACCCGCGGCCCGCGTGGAGTCCCGGGTCACGACGGCGAGCCGGGAATGTTCTTCACCTACAAGGTCGAGTACGGAGACGAGCCCCTCGTCCAGCTCTCCCTGCCCCGCACGTGGGCACGGCGGGTCGCCGGCGCCGGCTGGGCCGTCGTGGACGGCTGGCCGGTGATCGACGTCCTGGAATGGGACCACAGCGCCACCCCCGCCCGGCCGCACGACCCGGGTACGCACCGCCCTGATCTGCGCCGATTACGACGCGGGGATGCACGGCTGGCGCGCCCATGCCGACAACCGCATTTGCCGCGTGGCCTGGACCGGTCGTGGCACCGCATCGCTCGTCATGCCCTGGGACGAACCCGTCGGCTCCTGACGACACCCGTTGGCCGGGCCCGACCGCCGACGAGATCCTCGACAAAGTCGCCGCCTACTGCCATCGAATCTCTGGTTCGGATCGTTAGCCCTTCGCGAGTTCCTTCACCCGCGCCTTCGGTCAGCGAAGCGATGCGGGCTGGGCGACAAAGCGGGCGAGTTCCTCGACGGCGCCGCGGGGCAGGCCGGCGACTGCTGCCTCTGGCAAGGCCGTGATCACGGTACGCAACCGCGCCCCGAGCTCTGGGCGCAGGGACCAGGCCGAAGCAGGGACTCTTACGGTGGCAAGCAGCGGGTCGCCTTTGTGGAAGTAGGCAAGCAGCGGTTCCTCAAGCAGCAAGCGCACCGCGAGCGGAAGGACGTACGGCAGCGCAACCTGCTGAGAGATGAGGGTGCGCAGATCCGCCGGGCCGAGTTCGCCCAGCTGAACACGCCGCAACTCATGCACTTTACGGACCAGAAGGGTCGCGTCAGAGGAAGCAGGCGCCCAGTGAGGTGGGTCCAGCTCATCTAGATGAGTGAGTCCGATGTTCTCAGTGGTCGTAGGCGATCAGGGATCGTTTGATCTTGGCGCCGGTGGTCCAGTTGTGCCAGATGCCGGCGGCAAGAGCGAGGAGTCGTTGTCCGGTGCGGGCGAAGACTCCGGCCGGGGTTCTGCCGCCGTGCTGTTCGAGGCTGAGCTGGCCCTTGAGGGTGTCAATGACGGCCTCGATCCACTGGCGGACGCGGGCGATCTTCCCGTGCCGGACCGGCTCGTCCTTGCGGTCCGGCCGCACCAGATGAACACCGAGCCGCTCGGTGCAGAACGCTTCGAACTCCTTCCCGGCGAAGCCCTTGTCGGCCAGGATCACCTGCCCGGCCCGCACGAGGCGATGGTCGCGCTCCAGCAGCGCGGCCATCACCTCCCGCTCGCCGATCTTCGGGTTGGCCAGGCACCAGGTCACGGGCATGCCCTCGACGGTGGTGACCAGGTAGAGCCGGAACCCCCAGAAGAAGCGGGAGTGGCTGCGGCAGAAGCCGTATCCGCAGTGCCCTGCCAGGTCGGACCGTTTGACGGTCTCACGGGAGGCCGCGCAGGGCAGTGGGGCGGAGTCGATCAGCCGCAGGTCGTCGTGCCAGGCGGGCACCTGCCGGGCCAGGGCCTCGATCACGTGGCTGATCAGCGGTCCGGCCGCATTCAGGCGCTTGTTGTAGGCCGACTGCTGGGGCAGGTAGCGGAACAGGTGCCCCAGCCGGGCATGGCGAAGCAGATCCAGTGCCGGGCCGAGGGAAAGCCCAGCAGCACCTGGGTGACGGCCAGGCACAGCAGTTCGGCGTCCGTCAGTTTCGGAGGTCGCCCGATCCGGCGACAAGGCGCCACATGGTCGTCGATGAACACGTACAGTGCCGCCAGAAGGGCGTCCAGGTTTGTCTTCACACACTGACCAACGGGCGCCCTTCGTCATGGTCGCGACCAGCACAGACATTGGACTCATTCATCTAGCCGTCCCCTCGAAGGCGTCGCGCGATGGCGATGTCGTCCTGCAACGCGCTTAGACATCGTTTCTTTTGGCGTGATCGTTCGTTGAGCCGTGCATGACGGACTTGGTCGAGCGGCTGGTGCCGGACGAACTGTGGGTGTTGTTTC
>NZ_JBEZVK010000118.1:0-11210 GCF_040636955.1 Streptomyces sp. NPDC032472 | reverse complement strand
TGCCAACTCCGGAGGCCGGGCGCCCCATTGCGGGCCACCAAGAAGGTAATGGGGGGGACGGCTCCGCGCAGCGGCAGCCGGTCAGGGCCCGGGCCCCGAGTCGCCGGGGCGGGGCCGCGGTCCGACCATGGAAGGGCGCCAGCAGGGGGGCGATCGGCGGGAGAGGCCAGTGGCGGACACCGAGACCGAGACCGACGTACTGATCGCGGGCGCCGGCCCGGTCGGCCTGACCGCAGCCGCAGAGCTCCGCCGGCAGGGCGTCGACTGCCGCATCATCGACCGCCTCCCGGCCCGCCTCCCGTACGCCAAGGCCGTCGGCATCCAGCCCCGCACCCTGGAGGTCTGGGACCGCATGGGCATGGTCCGCGCCGCCCTGGAGGCCGCCGTACCCCTGCGCGGCCAGCTGATGTACGTCGACGGCGCCCCGCAGGGCCACATCGACCTGCGGCTGCCCCCCGAGGTGCCGTACGGGTTCGCCGCCCTGCCCCAGTACGAGACCGAGCGCATCCTCGAGGAACACCTCGCCCGCTTCGGCACCGCCATCGAGCGCGGCGTCGAGCTGCTGTCGTTCACGCAGAACGACAGCGAAGTCCTCTCCCGGATCGTCACCGCCGACGGCGAGGAGCAGGAGCTGCGCTCGCGGTTCCTGGTCGGCTGCGACGGGGCGCACAGCATCGTCCGCAAGACCCTCGGACTGACCTTCGAAGGCGGCGCGTTCCCCGACGAGTACATGCTCGCGGACGTGGAGGTGGACTGGAGCCTGCCGCAGGGCTACGGGGTGCGCTCCGTGCACCACGGCGTGGACGGGGCCGTGGACGACATCCTCGTCTGCATCCCCCTGCCAGGACGCCACCGCTACCGCATGTCGATGCTGGTGCCGCCGGAGCTCTCCGCGGAGGCCGCGCAGGGCGACGAGGTCGCCCACGGCTTGGAGGCGCAGCGCGCCCCCGGGATCGAGCACGTCCAGGCGGTCCTGGACCGGCTCTCGCCGGAGCCCACCACGGCGTCGGCGATGCGCTGGTCCTCCGTCTTCCGCATCAGCCACCGCCTGGTGGACCGGTACGGCGACGGCCGGGTCTTCGTCGCGGGCGACGCGGCCCACATCCACCCGCCGACGGGCGCCCAGGGGATGAACACCGGCATCCAGGACGCCCACAACCTGGCCTGGAAGCTGGCCCTGGCCGTGGCCGGCACCGCGCACCCGCGGCTGCTCGCCAGCTACCACGCCGAGCGGCACCCCGTCGGGGAGGAGGTGGTCGGCCGCACGGTGCGGCACGCCGCCCAGGGCCTGCAGGCGGATCCGGACGACGTGGCCACCGTCACGCTCCGCGAGGCCCAGCTGCTGGTGGCGTACCCGGACAGCCCCATCGTGGGGCCGGGTACCGCCGGGGCCGACGGCCCGGGCCCGGGCGAGCGGGCCCCGGACTGCGGCGGTCTCACCTCCGCGGTGGCGGCCGTGCCGCTGCGGCTGTACGACCTGCTGCGCGACCGCGGGCACGTGCTGGTGCTCTACGCCGACTCCCCTGCGGCGGTGGCCTCCTGCGGCGAACTCGTCGCCGGGGTCAGGCGGTCGACCGGTACGGCCGCAATGCCGGCGTTCGTGGTCCTCGCCGGCCCGGGCGACACCGACACGGAAGCCGACACGGAAACCGAAACGGAAACGGACACGGACGCGGCCTCCGAGGCCGGCGCCGAGAGCGACGGCGCAGGCGCGGCCGACGTCCGGTTCGGGACGACGGACGCCGACGGCGCTCCCCTGCCGGTCTTCGTGGACAGCCGGGGCGAGTTCGCCCTGCTGTACCGGACCGACGGTCCCGCGGCTTTCGTCGTACGCCCGGACGGCTATCTCGGGACGCGGCTCTCCCCGCTCAGCGTCCCGGAGCGGGCCACCGTGCTCTTGGACCACCTGGCGCGCGTCTTCCGCATCTGATCAGCGGCCGCCGGCGTCCACGTCGGCGTCGGCATCACCGCCGGCCTCGCCGCCGGCCTCCGGGACGGCGCACTCGGCGGTGCGGCGGCGCACCAGGTCCTCCTGGGCCAGCCGCCGCAGCAGTTCCAGCACGGGCGCGGACAAGGCGAAGACGATCACGGCCCGCTCGGCGAGTGCGGCGGGATCGTCGAGCGTGGACGCGCGCTCCAGGTCCAGCCGGGCGATGGACCGGGCCAGCTCCGCGTACGCGACGAGGCCGCCGGGCCGGTAGCCGGGGTCGAGCCGGCGGAGCTGCTTCAGGGCGGTGGCCAGGCCCCCGACGTGCGGAGAGGTATCGGGCACCTGCCAGTCCATGGCCGCGATCAGCTCGGCCACGTCCGCCCCGGCGGCGGCCTCGTCCTCCGCCTCCCGTTCGGGGTCGCCGGCCGGTGCCTGGGCGACGGGCACCGGCAGGGCGTAGCTGATCGCGCCGAGCGTGCCGTCGGTGGTGTCGGCCCGGTCGACCGCGGCCAGCACCTCGCGGGTGGCGGCGATGGAGAGCCCGCCCAGGCTGGTCAGCGCCTTGATCAGGCGCAGGCGGTGGACGTGCTCCTCGCCGTACTCGGCGAGGGTCGCGGCCGTCGCCCGGCCGGCGGGCAGCAGGCCTTCCCGCCGGAAGTACTTGATGCTGGCGACCGGCACGCCGGTACAGCGGCTGAGCTCCGAGATCTTCATACGGCTTCCTCGCGGTGGTGCGGCCCGGCAGATGGCGGTCCGACTGGACACACAAGCAAGATACTGCCACTATCTAGTTCTGGATAGCCCAGATATCCAGCTACTCGATGTGACCCCACGGAGCAGCCATGCCTTCCCCTCAGCCCTCCTCCGTACTCCGCAGCCCCAAGCTGTGGATCGGCTCAGGCCTCATCCTCGCGGTGGTATCCACCCTGTTCGCGCTGCTCTACGTCGGCGGCAACGTCAACCCGAAGGGCAATCTGCGGGACCTGCCCGTGGCCCTGGTCAACAGCGACCGCGGGGCCGACACGGGCGGCAAGCACGTCAACCTCGGCGAGCAGGTCGTCGCGGGGATCGAGAAGTCCGCGGCGAGCAACCACAGCATCGCCTGGCAGGTCATGACCCGGCAGGAGGCCGACAAGCGGCTCGGCCAGGGCAAGCTCTACGGCGCGCTCGTCGTCCCGGCGGACTTCACCACCGCGGTGGCGGGCCTGACCCCCGCCCCGCAGCAGGGCCAGGCGCAGGCCCAGGGTCAGGCGGCGCAGGGCCAGGCAGCCCAGGGCCAGGCCCAGCCGCAGGGCCAGGGCCAGGCCCAGCCGCAGCCGGCCCGGCCGACCCTGACCGTGCTGACCAACCAGTCCGCCGGCAGCATCGGCTCCTCCATGGCCAGCGGCGCCTCCCAGAAGGCCGCCCACGCCGCGTCCGCGCAGCTCGGCAAGGACCTGCTCGGCCGTGCGGCCGGACAGGGGGCCCAGCTCTCCCCGGCCGCGAAGCTGATGCTCGCCGACCCGGTCGCCGTCGAGATCGCCGACGGCCACCCGCTCGGCGCCCGCAGCGCCATGGGCCTGAGCGCCTTCTACTACGCCCTGGTCCTGCTCGTCTGCGGCATGCTCGCCGCCAACGTGGTCAACTCCCAGGTCGACAACGCCCTCGGCTACCTGCACACCGACATGGGCCCGTTCCGCCAGCGCACGCCCCTGCGGCACACGAGCCGCGTGCGCACCCTGGCCGTGAACACCGTCATCATGCTCGGCCTGTCCGTGGTCATGGGCTCCCTGGTCGAGGCCACCACCGTCGGCCTCCTCGACATGGACGCCTCCCACCTCGGCCTGCTGTGGCTGTACTCCGTCGGCACCATCGCGGTCGTCGGCATCAGCGGCCTGGCGCTCCTCGCCGTCTTCGGCACGCCCGGCATGCTGCTCTCCACGATCGTCTTCATCGCGATGGCCGTCCCCTCCTCCGGCGCGACCGTGCCGCTTGAGGCGCTGCCCGGGTTCTTCCGGACGCTGTCGGAGTTCGAGCCGCTGCGGCAGCTCACCGGGGGTCTGCGCTCCATCCTCTACTACGGCGCCCAGGCCGACGCGGGCCTGACCCGGGCCTGGACCGCGATGGGCATCGCGCTGGCGGTCTCGCTGGCCTTCGGCTTCGGCATGACCCGCCTCTACGACCGCAAGGGCCTGCACCGCATCCCCCGCCCCGAGGAGGCGGCCGACGCGGCAGCGGAGCCCGTGAAGGCCTGAGCACGGCGGACCGCACGGACCGCACGGCGCGCACCGCACACATCGACGAAAAGCCTGGAGCCCGACCGGCAGCACGCCCGGTCGGGCTTCAGGCCGCTCCGGGAGGGGATACCGGCCAAGAAGCCGCCCGCCCGGACTCGGCCCGCCGGCGAGCGGGCAGCCGTACGGCATGCCGAAGAACCCGCGTGAGCTGCCCCGCCGGATCTCCGACGACCACGTCGACGCCCTCGTGGCCCTCGACCCGATCACGGGCACGATGCTCGGCGTGCCCGAGGCCAACGGCCGGCTGCCGGACTTCTCCTCCGACGGGGCCCGCGCCCTGGCCGACCTGGCCCGTACCACTCTGCGCCGCCTGTCCGCCTCCGAGGCGGCGGCCACCGCCACGGACACCGACGCGGACACCGCCGCCACTGACCCGGCCCGGGAGGCAGCGGTCGAGCGGCGGTGCGCGCGGCTGCTGCGCGAGCGGCTGGAGGCGGAGCTCGCCCAGTACGAGGCCGGTGAACACCTGCGCGCGGTGGAGAACTCCACCTCGCCTCTGCACCGCGTACGGAAGGTGTTCGCGCTGACCCCCACCCGCACGGCGGAGGACTGGGCGGCGCTCGCCCGGCGGCTGCGGGCGGTGCCGCAGTGCCTGGCCGGCTACCGCGCCGCCCTCACCGAGGGCCTCGGGCAGGGGCTGGCAGCGGCCCCCCGGCAGGTACGGGCGAACGCCGCCCAGCTGCAGGAGTGGCTGGCGGCCGAGCCCGGCGCCTTCGACCGACTGGCAGCAGCCGCACCGGAGTCCGTACGCCGCGAGCTGGAGGCGGCGGCTTCGGTGGCGACCGGCGCCTTCGCCGAGCTGCGGGCCTGGCTGGTACGCGAGTACGCGGGCCGCGTCGGCGAGGTCCCCGACGCCTTCGGCGCCGAGCGCTACGCCCGCTTCGCCCGCTTCCACACGGGCGCCGACGTCGACCTCGAAGAGGCGTACGCCTACGGCTGGTCGGAGTTCCACCGCCTCCTGCCCGAAATGCGCGACGAGGCGGCCCGCATCCTGCCCGGGGCGCAGGACCCGTGGCAGGTGCTGGCCTGGCTGGGCGAGCACGGCCGCAGCATCGAGGGGGCCGAGGAGACCAGGCGGTGGCTCCAGGCGCTCATGGACGAGGCCGCCGACGCGCTCGACGGCACGTACTTCGACATCGCCGCCCCGGTCAGGCGGGTGGAGTCGTGCATCGCCCCGCCGGGCGGCGGCGCGGCGCCGTACTACACGCAGCCGTCCCTGGACTTCTCCCGGCCGGGCCGCACCTGGCTGCCCACGCAGGGGCGCACCCGGTTCCCGCTGCACAACCTCGTCTCCACCTGGTACCACGAGGGCCTGCCCGGCCACCACCTCCAGCTCGGGCACTGGACCCACCTCGCGGGTGGCCTCTCCCGCTACCAGACGAAGGTGGCGCGGGTGAGCGCCACCACCGAGGGCTGGGCCCTGTACGCGGAACGCCTGATGGACGAACTCGGCTTCCTGAGCGACCCGCAGGCCCGGCTGGGCCATCTGGACGCCCAGATGCTGCGCGCCCTGCGGGTCGTCGTCGACATCGGGGTGCACCTGCGGCTGGCCGTGCCCGGACACTCCCCGTTCCACGCGGGTGAACGGTGGACGCCCGCACTGGCCCGGGAGTTCCTCGGCCGCCACTCCAGCCGGCCCGCCGCCTACCTCGACAGCGAGGTCGTCCGCTACCTGGGCCGGCCGGGGCAGGCCATCACGTACAAGCTCGGCGAACGGGCCTGGCTGGAGGGCCGAGAGGCGGCGCGGGCGCAGCAGGGCCCGGCCTTCGACCTCAAACGGTGGCACATGGAAGCCCTCTCGCTCGGCTCCCTCGGCCTGCACGACCTGCGGGCCGAACTCGCCGCGCCCGGCCGCTGACGGCTCGCAGAACCGGCCGGAACAGGTCCGTGCCACCCGGCGCAGTACGGGTGGCCTTCCGGGCGCGACGCTGGAGCCGTGCCCGGGAGGCCGAACTCCGGCCCGCGGAGACCGCCTTCGTCGAGGCCGGCGCAAAGGGCGCGCGACGCCGCCTGACCGCGCCGGCCGCCGCGGCCGTGGCGCTCGCCCTGCTGGTGGGGGTGGGGACGTGGAAGTGGCTCGCGGGTGCCGAGGCAGCGAAGCCCACGGCCGCGGGCATCCTCGTACAGCAGTCGATCGATGCCGCTCAGAACGAGACGCTGCCGCCGGGCAAGGAGGCCAAGCTGCCGCCCGGGGCCTACCGGGGCCGGTTGTGCGCGGGCTAGGTCAAGGGCGCAGGGCCGCGCGCAGGGCCGTGGCGGATTCCGCCGAGGTGTAGAGGGTCTCCGCCGCCACCCGGCCCGCGGGGCCCAGGTCGAGGTGCACCGGCGGCCACAGGCGCAGGACGGCGTTGACATTGCCGTCCACGGAGCAGGCCACCGCGTTCGGTTCGCCCGAAACGGGGCGCGGGCCGCAGCCCCGGACGGTCCGCACGGTGGCTCCGACCGAGCGGACGGCCTCACGGGGGATCTGCACCTCGCCGAGGAAGCCGGTGCGCAGCACCAGGGCGTCCGCGCGCACCTCGTGCGGGGAGCGGGCCAGGGCCGCGGCCGCCCCCAGCCCGGCCAGGATCAGCACCGCCTCCAGCACGGCGTGGGCGACCCGCACCGCAGGCGGCAGCATCGACGAGATCGGGACCGCGGCGGCGAGTTCCATCACCACCAGGCACAGCAGGGACTGCCGCAGGGTCTGGGAGTGCGGCGCGGTAGCGCTGGCGCCGTCCCGGCCGCTGCGCCGCGCCCTCGGCACCAGGGCGGCCGCCCAGATCCGCACGATCCGCCACGGGGTGGGCCGCCCGGCCACTGTCCCGCAGATCCCGCCCGCTGCCGTGTCCATCCGTCCTCCCCTGGCTGGTCGTTGCCTCCAGCCTCGCCCCGGCCGCGCGCCGGACCCAGTGAGGTTTGTCATCGTTTCCCGGCTCCGACGGCCCGTCAGGGACAGCCCTCTACCCATCACCTGTGACATGTGAAATATTACCTGCGCTCCATCCCCTCCCCTCCGTCCCAACTCACCGAAAGGTCCGCCACGTTGCGCAGACTCGCTGTGGTGGGAGCGGCGATATCCCTCGCCCTCCTCACCACCCCCGCGCTCGCGGCCACCGCGCCGCCGCCCCCTTCCCCGGGCGGACAGCAGCAGGCCGAGCAGCATGCCGCCGCACCCCCGCCCGCGCCCCTGGAACTCCAGCGGCAGGCCCTGCGCCGGCAGGCGCTGGAGAGCGTCGCGGCCGGCGGTCCGGCCGCCCTCAAGGCGGATGCAGACGGCACGCTCCCGCGCCAGGCCAAGGTCGGCAAGCGGTACGTCGAACTCGCCCAGGAGCGCAAGGACAAGGTCTTCGTCATCCTGGCCGAGTTCGGCGACCAGGTGGACACCACCACCGAGTTCGAGGGCAAGCCCCGCTTCGGAGGCACCCCCGGCCCACGCCACAACACCATCGGCAAGCCCGCCGCGAACGACAACCACACCCTGTGGCGCAAGGACTTCGACCGGTCCTTCTACGAAAAGCAGTTCTTCTCCCCCGACCCCGAGTCGGCCTCGATGCGGGCCTACTACCGGCTCCAGTCCTCCGGCCGCTACGACATGGACGGCACCGTCTCCGACTGGGTTAAGCTCCCCTGGAACGAGGCCCGTTACGGCACCGACAACTGCTCCGAGCCCGGCCAGTGCCGCACCAACTGGGACCTGATCCGGGACGCCACCGCCGCCTGGTACGACGGCGAGCGCGCGAAGGGACGCACGCCCGAGCAGATCAAGGCGCAGCTCGCCGAGTACGACGTGTGGGACCGCTACGACGCGGACCACGACGGCAACTTCGACGAGCCGGACGGCTACCTCGACCACCTCGTCGTCGTGCACGCGGGCAAGGACCAGACGTGGGGCGGCGGCGCCCAGGGCAAGGACGCCGTCTGGGCGCACCGGTGGTTCGCGTACTGGAACCAGGCCGGCACTGCGGGCCCCGAGGGCAACAAGGCGGGCGGCACGCCGATCGGTGACTCCGGCATCTGGGCCGGCGACTACCTGACCGGCGGCGAGAACAGCGGGGCGGGCCTGTTCGCCCACGAGTTCGGCCACGATCTGGGCCTGCCCGACCTGTACAGCTCGGACGGGGACAACAGCGTCAACTTCTGGTCCCTGATGTCCTCGGGCTCGTACCTGGCCAAGGGCCGGAACACCACCGGCGCATGGCCCGGCGACCTCGACCCGTGGAGCAAGCTCCAGCTCGGCTGGCTCGAGTACACCGAGGCCGACGCGGGCCGCAAGACGCGCGCGGTACTGGGCGTGTCGGGCTACAACACCGAGGACCCGCAGGCGCTGCTGGTGCACCTGCCGCCGTCGGAGACCCGGACCGAGCTGATCGACCCGTACGAGGGCGCCAGCCAGTGGTGGAGCGGCACCGGCGACTTCATGGACAACACCCTCGCCCGGACGGTCGACCTCACCGGCGTGTCCGGGCCGGCCCGGCTGGACGCGCGGCTCTGGTACGACATCGAGCAGGACTTCGACTTCCTGACGGTGGAGGCCTCCACGGACGGCGGCACGAGCTGGTCGCCGCTGCCCGGCACCGTCGGCGGTACGGCCATCCCGGCGAAGGGCGTGTCCGGGACCTCGTCCGGCTGGACCGAGCTCGGCGTGCCGCTCGACCGGTTCGCGGGGAAGAGCTTCCAGGTGCGGCTGCGCGTCACGTCCGACGGCAACACCCACGGCAAGGGCGTCACCTTCGACGACCTGCGGATCACCGCCGACGGGCGGGAGCTGCTGCACGACGGGGCGGAGCAAGGTGCGAACGGCTGGAGCGCGGTCAAGTGGTCGCGTACGGAGGGCCGCACGGGCAGCGAGCGCCACCCGCGCGCCTACCTGGTCGAGAACCGGCGCTACACCGGCTACGGCGTGCAGCTGAAGACCGGGCCGTACAACTTCGGGTTCACCGGCGACCAGGTGGAGTTCTACCCGTACCAGCAGGGCGTGCTGATCTGGTTGTGGGACACCGCCTACAGCGACAACACCACCAAGGCCCATCCGGGCGGCGGGCTGCTGCTGCCGATCGACGCCCGGCCGGAGCCGCTGCGGAATGCGGACGGCTCGCTGCTCAACGCGCGGGTGCAGACGTTCGACGCGCCGTTCTCGCTGCGGGCGAGCGACCGGATCGTCCTGCACAAGGCGGGCGCGCCGACCGTGATCCCCTCGCGGCCGGGGGTCGCGGTCTTCGACGACCACCGGGGCTCGTACTGGAACGCGGAGCTGCCGCAGGTCGGGGTCAAGGTGCCGGACACCGGGACCCGGATCGCGGTGGTGAAGGAGGCCTCGGGCGGCGCGCTCACCACGGTACAGGTGAGCCCTTCGCCCTGAGCCGCGGTCGTCCTGAGCCGCGGGGGCGGAGTGGGGTGTCCGGGTGACGGGGTGGGCCGATTCGACCGCGTCGGGGCAGGTCGGCCGGGGTTCGGGCGGCCCTGTCGGCCAAGCTGCCCGGATGGACGTCCCCCGGCGCGACCGCCGCCCCCGCCCCCTCGCCGATTCCGGCCGGCCTGCCGTGCGCTGCCCGACGGGCCGGCTCGCCCGCCTCTGCGTACGCCGCCACCGGCTGGTGATGGCGGTGTGGCTGGTGCTCGTGGTGGCCGGGCTGGGCGCGGTCGGTCCCGTGCTGGACCGGCTGGACCGGCAGGCCTGGAGCGTCGCCCCGCACGAGTCGGTGCAGGGCAACCGGCTGCTGGAGGACGCCCGGCCGTACGGCGAGCAGCTCGACGCCGTGGTGGCCGGCGTGGCCGTGTCCGGGCCGGGGTTCCGGCGCGAGATGGCCGAACTGCGGCGCGACCTGGGCGGGATCGCCGGGGTGCGGGGGGTGGGCGTGCCGGCGTCGGTTGCGGCACCGGCACCAGCCGCGGCTCCGGCTGCAGCCCCGGGCGGTGTGGACCGCGCTGATCCCGCCGTCGCCGCCGACGGGCGGGCCGCGCTGGTCACCGTACGGTTCGCGCGGGGCCTCACGGGCAGGGCGCGGGAGCGCTCCGAGGCGGCCGTCGAGGCCCGGCTGCGCCGGATCGCCGAAGCCGTGCCCGGCACCGAGGTGACGCTCGGCGGGAGCGACCGGGCACGCCGTGCGGTGGCCGCACGGTCGGTGGCCGACACCCGGCGCAGCGAGCTGATCACGCTGCCGGTGACGCTGGTCGTGGTGTACCTGCTCTTCGGCGGCCTCGCGGCGGCCTCGGTACCGCTGCTGGCGGCGGTGAGCACGGTCGCGACGGGGACGGGCTGGCTGCTCCTGCTGTCGCGCTGGTACGACGTCACCTCCCCCGCCCTGTCGACGACCACGATGCTCGGGCTGGGCCTGGCCGTCGACTACTCGCTGGTGATGGTCGGCCGGTTCAGGGAGGAGCGGGCCGCCGGGCAGCCGGTGGAGGAGGCCGTGATCCGGATGATGCGCAGCGCCGGGCGCTCGGTGGGCTTCGCGGCCCTGGTGGTCGCCGCCGCCCTGTGCGGACTCGCCGCGTTCCCGAGCGACTTCTACGCCGCGATCGGCCTGGCCGCCGCGGGGACGGTCGCCCTGTCGCTGGCCGCCGCTCTGACGCTGACCCCCGCACTGCTGGCGGCGTTCCCGCACCGGATCGGGACGCGGGCCGCCGATGCCCCGCCCGGTGTAGACGGCGGCTTCGGCGGTGCTTCGGCGCGACTGGCCCGCTGGACGCGCCGGCGCGCCCTGCCGGTGGTGCTCGGGGTGGGGGCGCTGCTGCTGGCGTGCGCCTCGCCGTTCCTGCGCGTCCACCTGGTCAGCCCGGTCGGGGAGCAGCAGCTGCCGCCGGCGGCGGAGGCCCGCCGGTACGCCGACCTGGTGGCCGAGCGGTTCCCGCAGCACCGTGCCGACGCCGTGGTCGTGGTGGCCCGTACCGCTCCGGCCCGGCTCCAGGCGTGGGCCGACCGGTTCGAGGACGCGCCGGAGGTGCAGGAGGTGGGCAGGGCCACCGCCGCGGCGCCGGGCCTCGCCGTCGTACGGATCGCACCGGCGGCCGCGCGGGCGGCG
>NZ_JBEZVK010000117.1:0-11538 GCF_040636955.1 Streptomyces sp. NPDC032472 | reverse complement strand
GAGCCGAGGATGCCGCTGAGCATCTCGCCCGTGCCGATGCGCCCGAAGGTCTTGCTGACCCAACGCGGCAGCACCCCGTACCAGTTGGCGTTCATAGCCTGGTGCAGCACGGGCGTGTCGAGGATGCCCGGGGTCCACTCCACGGTGTGGATCTTCGCCATCAGCGCGGTGTTGACCAGCCGCGCCGTGTGGAACAGCCGCTCGTCGTCCCAGGTGGGGTGGTGAGAGCGGATCATGTCGCAGATCGCGTTGTGCTCCTTGGCCCACAGCGTGTGCAGCAGCGACAGCCCGGCCCAGTAGTCGCTGTTCATGCCGGTCCAGTCCAGGCAGTCCCGCCCCGGCCGCGGGTCGGCGGGCAGGCGCCCCTCCGCCGACAGGGTCAGCCGGCCGCCCTCGCCGGTGCGCAGGGCCCGGCAGCGCTCCTCGTCCGAGCCGTAGAGCTGCGAGCCGTCCCACCAGTGGGTGACCGTGTTCTCGTACGTCGGCGGGGCGTCGGGCGTGGTGTGCGCCACCGGGTCGGGCCGGGTGCGGTTGATCCGCATGGGGCAGGTGCCCCCGTGCATCTCCCAGTCGTCGTCCCCCGCCAGCGGGACGGTGAACGGCTCGGCGGTCTCGTTGTCGCCGTGGTTGGCCCAGCCGTGGTTCTCGAACTGGATCCAGGCCGCCGCCAGCAGGTTCAGCGAGGTCGCGGGCACGAAGGAGCGCCGGGCCAGCAGCTGCCGGCTGATCTCCCGCGGGCTCGGCCGCATCAGCTCCTCGTCCGCTTCCGGAAGCACCAGGTCCAGCGGGGCGTTGCGGTCCAGCCGCGTGCCGACCCGGCCCATGTCCACGTCGTACGGGTCGTAGCCCGAGCCGTCGTACGAGCGGTACGGCAGCAGCGTGGAGGTGGCGCGGCGCGGGCGCTCACCGCCGGCGCCGTAGGTGTCGTACAGGTTCTTGCGGCGCAGGTCCTCCCGGATCGTGCGCAGGTTCAACAGGGCCAGCGGAAGCGGCAGTTCGTGCCACTCCTTGTACGCGTTGACCTGGGCGAAAGCGGCTGAACCGAGGCGCTCGAGAAGCCCGGGCGGCCCGTAGGGCGCGGTCACCCAGGAGCTGGGCCGCGGGGGTGAGTCCGGGCCGGCCGACGAGGCGTCGGCGGCGTCCGCGGAGGATCGGGCGGAGGGGGTGGTGTCGGTCACAGGGGTCCTCGCTGGGGTGGTCTCTCGCTGTGGTCTCTGGGCGTGGCGTGGCACCGAGGGAAGGAGGGGGTGTCGTCGGTCCGGGTGAACTCGGTGAGCTCGGAGGGCAGCCGGTACGGGGAGACGGCGGAACGGCCCTCCATGCGGGGCGCGACGCCGTGCTCGTTCACCGGGGTTCGAGGCCGAACCGGATCGCGGCGGAGTCCAGCAGCCAGGGCAGCGGCCCCGCGGACGGCAGGACGGGCCGGCCCCGCGTGACGCGGTGCGTCCGCAGGATCTCCGCGCAGAACTCGGCCCCGACCAGCAGCGCGAGGTTCTCCCCGGGGCAGTGCCCGCCGCCGTGGCTGAACGGCGCCAGCTGGACGGCCTCGTGCGCCCCGGGCGAGAGCCACCGGCCGGGCGCGAACAGATCGGCCGCCGGTACGTGGTCGGGATCGCGCTGGTGGAACAGCGCGGGTACGAGGACGGCCGTGCCGGCCGGGACCGGCACCCCCCGCCACGTCGTCTCGGCCCGGGTCAGGCGAAGGAGGTCCGGCACGATCGGGAACAGCCGGACGGTCTCCTTCACGCACGCCCGCATCCGGGGCATGTCGGCCACACCGGACGCCGCCTCGGGAACCACCGCCTGCTGCTCGGCCGGGTGCGCACCGAGCAGCAGCAGGGTACGGGCGGCCGTCGGCCCGAGCGTGTCGAGGGCCAGCAGCCAGTGGTGCGCCTGGCCGACCGGGTCGAGGTCGCCCTGCGGATCGTCCTGGCCGAGGGCGCGGGCGATCAGCGTATGGGCGGCCGCCTTCATGGCGTAGGACTCGATGCGGGCCTGCGCCCGGGCGTACACGGCGCGGGCGGCCCGGGCCTGCTTCTTGCGCCGGCCCATCCAGTTGGCCTCGTTGCGCAGCGCCAGGAGCCACGCGTGGAGCTCCTCGTCGTCCGCCGCGGCGTCACCGAGGACGATACGGCGGTTGATCCTGGCCATGGCCCGGCGGATGTCCTCCATGTCCACGACCCGCTGCGACACCAGTCGGCGGGCCTCCTCGGCGACGGCCGCGCGGAACTCCTTGCCCGAAGGGTGGACCGCCTCCGACTCGGCCAGGCACGCGTCGTTGATCCGGCGACGGCCCTCGCGCAGCTCGCCGTGGGAGCAGATGACCCCGGTGGGCTCCAGCACCTTCAGGGCGTTGTCCTTGTCGGGCGGATCCATCGCCAGCGAGCGGACCGGCTCGGTGTAGAACTGCCGGATGTCCTTCGGGTCGAGGAGGACCAGCATCGGCCCCGACAGGCCGCGCACGAGGACCGGCGCCCCGCCGTGGCGCCCGCGCAGCGCCCGCAGCGTGGCGGCCGCCCATGCGGGCTGGTTCAGGGCGGCGTACGCCTTGACCACGCGCGGGCGCGGGCTCACGAAGCCGCGGACGAAGACGGGCAGGGTGTGGGTGGCGAACAGGCGGAGGTTCAGGGCCGGGCTGGCCACGGCCGTGCCCCGCCCCCCGTTGCCGCGCGGGCCATCGTGTTGCGTGGTCCGGGTGGAGCGCGTGGACTGGGTCATGCCTCGATCACCTTGCCGGGGTTGAGGAGGTTCTTCGGGTCGAAGAGCCGTTTGATGCCCCGGTGCAGGTCCAGGCCCGCCGGGTCGAGCTCGCGGGCCAGCCAGTCCCGTTTGAGGGTGCCGATGCCGTGCGTGCCGGTGCTGGTGCCGCCGACGGCCAGCGCCGCGGCCACGATGTCCTCGCGCGCCTGACGGGCGCGGGCGACCCGGCCGGCGTCGGACGCGTCGAAGAGGACGGCGGGGCGGACGCGGCCGTCCCCGGCGTGAGCCGTGGTGAAGATTCGCAGGCCGTGGTGGTCGGCGATCCCCTCGATGGCCCCGATGAACTTCGGCAGTTCGCGGCGGGGGACGGCCACCTCCTCGACGAACGTGGTGGGCCTGCCCGGCAGGGTCGCGGCGAAGCGGTTCACGGCCGGAACGGCCTGCCGGCGCGCCTCCATGATCTCGCGGGACTCCTCCGCGGTGCTCGCGGTGACCACGTGCTCGGCCCCGGCCTCCTTGCACAGCAGCTCCATCGCCGTCAGGTCCCGGGCCGGGTCGGCGGTGTCGCTCTCCACGATCAGCGTGGCCGCGCTGCCCGGCCGCAGCAGCGGGTGACCGAGCTCGGCGACCGCCTCGGAGGTGGCGCGGTCCAGCAGCTCCAGGGCGGAGGGCAGGTGACCGGCCAGGGTGATGGCGTGGACCGCGTCGCCGGCCGCGGTCAGGGTGGGGAACCGGGCCAGCAGGGACAGGGCCGGCGGGCGGGCGGGCCGCAGCGCCAGCGAGGCCCCCACGACGACCGCGAGGGTGCCCTCGGACCCGACGATCAACCGGGTCAGGTCGTAGCCGGCGACTCCCTTGACGGTGTCCCGGCCCGTCCGCATCCGCCTCCCGTCCGGGAGCACCAGGTCCAGAGCCAGCACGTGGTCGGCGGTGGCCCCGTACTTGACGGAGCAGATCCCGCCGGCGCCGGTGGCGATGTTCCCGCCGATGGTGCAGGTGTCCCGGGAGGCCGGGTCCGGGGGGTACGTCAGGCCGTACTCGGCCGCGGCGGCGTTCAGGGCCGCCGTGGTGACCCCCGGCTCGCAGCGCACCAGCCGGTTGCCCGGGTCGATCTCCAGGATCCGGTCCATCCTCACGGTGGACAGCACGATGCACCCGTCGACGGCACCGGCGGCGCCGACCACCCCGGTCCGGGCGCCCTGCGGGACGACCGGCACCTCCAGCCCGTACGCCAGGGCCAGCACGGCCTGGACCTGTTCGGCTGTGGTGGGCTGGACCACCACGGCCGGGGTCCCGCAGTCCGGGAAGGGCGCGGTGTCCCGGGCATGGGCGGCCAGTGAAGCCTCGTCGGCCAACACGGCATGGGTCGGGAGCACGTCTCTGAGCCGGCTCAGGAGCAGGGAGGAATCGGTGGTCAGCGACATGGGGGTGTCTTCCTGGGGGCGGGAGGCGGTGAGGGCCGGAGGCGGCAAGCCGGAGGGGAATGGCGGTGCGCACGGGGTACCTCCGCCGGGCCGGGGCAACGAGCTGTCGAGGGACGCCCGGTCACGTTAAGCGACGACCACCCGCGGGTCCCCGAGCGGCGTGCACAATATCGATTCTGCATGCGCCACCCGGGTGGACAGCACCTGACCAGCCGTTCTCCGCTGCACCAGCGAAACCCTTACCCGGACCGGCAGTGCGCCTCCTGGGGTCCTGCGCCTCGAAGAATCGTCACTTTCCGTGACTCGGTACTCGGCCCCCGGTACTCGGCACCCGGCCGCGGCTCGGACTCCGGGCGAATGCTGCGGCCGCCCTCGGAGAAGGAAACGTTCCCCACCGTTTCGGTGTCTCATGAGCAGGCCGGAACCGTCGGGCAGGAACGCAAGTGTCAGAGGCGTGCGCTTGGATGTGCGTGTGACTGTTCAGGACATTGCCCGACAGCTGCCCGAGATAGCTGCCCTCCGAGATCACTGCCGTTCGATGGCCATGTTGGAGGCGGTCTTCAGCCCTGAGTGGTCGGACCGTTACTACTCCTTCAACGCCCACTGGTCCGAGACGGAGGCCATGGCCTCGATGCGCAATGGGTCGGGTGACGAGTATTCGATCGTGTTCTCGGCCGCCGGCGCCTATGTGCGTGGGTTCGCGCACGAGTCACCCATGAGTCCTTATGCCGAGGACGGGCCATGGCCCGGCGTGCTCGATGACGTGCCCGATGTCTTCCAGTCGTGTGTCGAGGAACCGGCCTTCTCAGACGAGGATGGGATGCCTGTCGTCACTGCCTGCATGTGGCGAGAGGCGGGAGACGATCACTGGAAAGCCGGAACGATCGACTTCCCCGAAGCAACCACGGGCGACCCGGACGGCGCTGCGTACTTGTTCAGTCTGCTGGCAGATCGCTCTGCGGAAGCATTTCAGCGATGGGCCGAGGACTACTACGAGGTCTCGGTCGACTTGGAGGCAGTTCGGCACGTCCTTTCCTCGCATCCGCTGACCGAAGGAGTGGTCCGCGCATTGAACCCAGAGATCACGCTGGCCGACCTGGCAGGAGACATCACGGAGATCGGCTATCCGCTGGGGTGAGACACTCGGCAGGGGCCAATCGTGGCGGTCCGGGAGGCGCGTCGTTCGTCGAGCGCGACGACGGCGCCGCGTCCAGCAAGTTCTTCGCGCAGACCCGCGTTGTCGTGGTGGAGGGCGGCGATCACAGTGGCTGCTGCGTCGAGGCGGCCCTGGAGCTGGGTCCGCTCACGCTTCAGTTCCTTCAACTGGCTTCGAAGTTCGCCGAGTTCGGTGTCTCGCCGGGCTTCGCCGGGCGTGCGGGCACCGGTCGCCGCTGTCCGTCGGTCACCTTTCGGGATTCTTCGATGCCATGGGGTTTACGGACGGGGACGCGCGGCGGACGATGCTGGCCAAACAGATCTCCCACATCGTCACGGAACAGAACCGGCACGAGACGGCCGAGGACCTGCTACGCCGGTTCGATCCGCCCGCGACCTTCACGGCGGACAGCGGTGAGGAGCTGAATCGAGGAGAGGAAGACGATGGACGCTGAGCCCGCAGCGACCCGGCTGCCCGAGACCGGTGCTTCGGAGGGCGAGCAGAACGCCATGACGCACCGCGAGACCGTGCGCAACGACATCCGCGGTGGCGTCCAGCACGGTCCCGTCATCCAATCAGGTCACATCACCAGCCTCACCATCCACGTCGACCATCCCCCGACCGTGAGCGACGAACAGGACCCACAGTAGGAGGCCCCTACATCGGGGCCTGGAAGCCGCCCGTGGTCTCTTCGAGCAGTTCGGCCAGTTTCAGGGGGGTGCGGTCCTCGAACATCGGGCCGATGAGCTGGACTCCCACCGGCAGGCCCTCGGGGGAGCGGCCCGCCGGTACGGCGGTGGCGGGGAGGCCGGGCATGGTGGCCAGGCCGGCCCAGACGAGCTGGTCGAAGTACGGGTACGTGACGCCGTCGATGTCGATCCGGCGCCCCATCGGATCGGGGTCGTGGTCGTGCGGGAACGCGGGAGTGGGCGTGATGGGGCACACCACGGCGTCGAACTCCGCGAACAGCTGCCGCCAGGCATGGCGGTGGAGCTCGCGGCGGCCGTTCGCCTCGATCCAGTCGTGGTGGCTGAACACCATGGCGCGCAGCCGCGCCGTATAGAGGATCCGGTCTCCCGGGCTCAGTGCGGCGGCGCGGGCCTGCAGCTGCTCGTACGCTTCGATGGGGAAGCGGGCAACGGTGCTCGAGAACAGCAACTGCGTGTAGAGCAGCGCGGCTTCGGTCAGATCGGGCAGCAGCGGACTGTGCCGTTCGACGCGGGCGCCGCCGTCGGCCAGCGCGGCGGCCACCCGGTTCACGCCGGCCCGTACAGCGGCGCCGGTCGGGATGAGCGGATGGTCCTCCAGGACCAGGATGCGGAAGTCGCAGAGCCGCTCGTGGCGCGCGGGCCGCAGCGCCAGGTCGTACGCCACCCCGTGCGTCAGCGGATCCGGTCCGGCCATGACGTCGAGCAGGAGCGTGAGGTCGCGGGCCGTGCGGGCCATCGGGCCGACGACGGCGAGGTCGGGTTCGGCGGGGAGGGCCGGCCCGGGCGGCGGGGCCATGCCCCGGGTCGCCGCCAGCCCGAGGGTCGGCTTGTGTGCGTGGATGCCGCAGAAGTGCGCGGGGGTGCGCAGCGAGCCCGCGATGTCGGAGCCGATCGACAGTGCGCCGAACCCGGACGCCAGGGCCGCCGCCGATCCGCCGGAGGATCCGCCCGACGTCCGGGTGTGGTCCCACGGGTTGTTGGTGGTGCCGTAGAGCTCGTTGAAGCTCTGTATGTCCTGCAGCCCCACGGGCACATTGGTCTTGCCGAGCACCACCGCGCCCGCTGCCCTCAGCCGCGACACCTGTACCGCGTCCTCGGTCGGCATGTGGTTCCGGTGCTGCGGCATGCCCCAGGTCGTGGGCAGCCCGGCGATGTCGTAGGACTCCTTGACCGTCACCGGGATGCCCAGCAGGGGCCGGTCCTCACCGCGGGCGCGCGCCCGGTCGGCATCGCGCGCGGCGGCCCGTGCCCGGTCGAAGTCCGGTACGCAGATCGCGTTGACCGCCTTGTCGTGGCGCTCGATGCGGGCGATCGCCGCGTCGGTCAGTTCCGCCGAGGTCACTTCACCGGCACGCATGGCGGCCGAGAGTTCTTCGGCCGTCCGAAAATTCCAGTCCATGGGCCGGACCGTACCGACCCCTCGAACAGGCCACGAAATACCGGTTTGTGCAAGGGAAGTCGGTGGTCGGTCGGTTCTGCGAAGTGCCCCTCCGGGGCGGTTACCCCAGGAAGCTCAACCGGACCTGTCGGTCCGGGTTGTCCTTGTTGGTGTCGACCAGGCAGACCGACTGCCAGGTTCCGAGCTGCAGGCGGCCGCCGAGTACGGGCAGCGTCGCGTGCGGCGGCACGAAGGCGGGCAGGACGTGGTCGCGGCCGTGGCCGGGGGAGCCGTGGCGGTGCTGCCAGCGGTCGTCCGCGGGCAGCAGGGTGTGCAGGGCCTCCAGCAGGTCGTGGTCGCTGCCGGCGCCCGTCTCGATCACGGCGATGCCCGCCGTGGCGTGCGGGACGAAGACGTTGAGCAGGCCGTCGCGGCCGGCCGCGGCGTCGGCCAGGAACTGTTCGCACGCGCGGGTCAGGTCGGTGACGGTCTCGGAGCGGCCGGTGGCGAGGTCGAGGACCCGGGTGGTGAATCGATCGGACATGGGCACCATGGTGGTCCACGGCAGCGGCCCGTGCGCGCGCGCCCCGCCCGGCGGCCGGAGCGAAGACGGGCCCGGCCACGCCGCACGCGCCGCGCGCCGCCGTATCCCGGGCCCTGTCGGAGGCGTGCTCTAACCTCGGCTCCGACAGGCTCGCGCCACGCCACCACACCCCATGGAGCAGCCAGGATGGCCACGACCCCGCAGAAGATCACCACGTTCCTGATGTTCGAGGGCGGCAGGGCCGAGGAGGCCATGACCTTCTACATGTCGCTCTTCGACGACGCCGAGGTCATCAGCATCAACCGCTACGGCCCCGAAGGCCCCGGCGAGGAAGGCACGGTCCTGCACGCCACGTTCGCACTCGCCGGCCAGCAGTTCATGTGCATCGACAGCGCGGTCAAGCACGAATTCGGCTTCACCCCGGCGGTCTCGCTGTTCGTGCAGTGCGACAGCGCGGCCGAGCTCGACCGCCTCTACGAGGCCCTCGTCGAGCAGGGCCAGGCGCTGATGCCGCTGGGCTCGTACGGCTTCAGCGCCAGGTTCGGCTGGGTCAACGACCGCTTCGGTGTGTCGTGGCAGCTGAACCTGCCCGAGTAGTCCACCACCGCCGAACTCGCGGTCCGCGCCTGGGCCCGGCGCGACGAGGGCGTCGCAGAGCGCCTGCGGCGCGTGGACAACCGGCGGATGCAGTACATGCGTTCGCTGTTCGGATCCTTCTGTCCGGACGAGGACGAGGACGAGGCCGATGCCCGCTGCCTGATCGCCTTCTCGCTGCGCATCGGCAACCACTTCATCGCGGCCGACCACAGCGCCCGCAGCCGTGCGGAGGTGATCGCGCTCACCAGGAAGCTGCTCCTGGGCTGAGGCCGGTGCTCCGGGGGGTCGCGCCGGTGAGCCCGCACCCGTAGGTTGGCCGACAGCACGCGGGAGCCGGCGGCGACGGCGCGAATGGCGGGAACGGTGGGAACGGTGGGAACGGGGAGGGGGCGGCCCGGTGATGCGGGATCAGCTTCTCGGCGGTAGGTACCGCTTGGTGCAGCAGCTCGGTGAGGGCGGCATGGGCCAGGTGTGGGAGGCACGCGACGAGACGCTGGAGCGGCTCGTCGCGGTCAAGGTGATCGCCCTGCTGGCCGGCGGCGGCAGCCGCGGCGACGAGGCCCGCGCCCGGTTCCTGCGCGAGGCCCGCATCACCGCCGCGCTGCAGCACCCCAACATCGTCACCGTCCACGACCTCGGCGAGGCGCAGGCCGAGGACGGCAGGGCGCCGTTCCTGGTGATGGAACTCCTGCGGGGCGAGGGGCTCGACGCGTTACTGCACCGGGGCGGCCCCGTCCCGCTGCCCGACGCCGCACGGTGGGGCGCGCAGATCTGCGACGCGCTGTCCGAGGCGCATCGAGCCGGAGTCCTCCACCGGGACATCAAGCCCTCCAACGTCCTGCTGGGCCCCTCCGGCACGGTGAAGGTCCTGGACTTCGGGATCGCGCGCGCGGCCGACCCGTACGCGACCGCGGGCCGCCTGACCCAGACCGGCCTCATCGTGGGCACGCCCCCGTACATGGCCCCCGAGCAGGCCCGCGGCCACCCGGAGACCCGCAGCGACCTGTACGCGCTGGGCTGCCTGCTCTACGAGCTGATCACCGGCCGGCTGCCGTTCCAGGCCCCGGACACCGTGGGCTACCTGACGGCCCACCTCACCCAGGAACCGGCCGCCCCCAGCACGGTCGCCGAGGGGATCCCGCCCGCCTGGGACGGCGTCCTGCTGACCCTGTTGCGCAAGGACCCCGACCAGCGGTATGCGACCGCCGCCGACACGGCCGAGGCGCTGCGCGCCCTGGACCGCCGGGCTGAGCGGCCGGCGCCCGCGCCCGTGGTGGAACGGATCCCGACCGCGGGGGAACGGACCCCGACCGCGGTGGAGAGCGCCCCTGGTGTGGTCGCAAGCCGCCCCGCGTCGCCGTCCGTGGCCGCTCCGGGTCCGGCGGCGGTCCACGCGAACCCCAGGCCGGGAGCCTGGAAGCTGTACGGGATCCTCCGCAGGATGGCGGTCGCGGCGGTGATCCTGACCGCGTGGGCCGTGGTCGTCCACCTGTTCAAACCCGAGGAGACCTGGGGATTCACCGGGCCGGACTACTTCATCCTTTTCGTCGCGGTCGCCGTGTGCGTCGGGCTGGAGATCAGCGCACCGTGGGACCTGCTCACCCTCGACAGGGACCGGCTCACCGTGGTGCGCCGGAGCGAAGCCCGGAACAAGGACACGTTCTCGATCTCCTGGACCGCGCTCGACCGGATCGCCGTCATCGGCGCGGGGCGCTCCGCCGAGGTCGTGGTGTGGTTCGCCCCCGGCGAGGAGCCCGCACCGGAGTGGACGAGGGCGCACCGGATCAAGCGGTACGGCGACGGGCACGGCCACGTCCTGTGCCACCCCGTCCGAGGCGTGAGCCCGGGCAGCTCGAAGGCGCTGCTCGACCGCCTTCGCGAAGGCCTGACGCGCTACGCCGGAGCCAAGCACCTCTGAACGCCGCCGGGGGCCTAACCGGCGTGACCGGGGTACCGCGGCGGTGGCGGGCCGAAGCCGCCGGGGCCCTGCGGGGAGCCGAAGCCGCCGTACGGGCCGGGCATGCCGGGGGCGCCGGATCCGTACGGCCCCGGCCCGAAGCCGTACGGCCCGGGGAGGACGCCCAGGCGCGGCGCCAGGTGGCAGACGACGGACCGGTGCAGCTGCCCCAGCCACTCCTGGAGGCGGCTGACGCGCCGGGCGTTGACCTGGCACCCGTACGAACTGCCGTCCGGCAGCAGGACCGTCACGACCAGGTGGGCGCCGCGGTTCAGGGGCGCGTAGGTGATCCCGGCGAGCTCCTCCCACGCGAAGTCGGCCTCCACGCCGTCGACTTCGAGGACGACTCCGGCGGCGTCGGCGACCACGCTGTTGCGGCGGTCGGCGATCACGACGTCGGGCGCAGCCTCCACCGGCCCGGCCGGGACGGCGGGCGCCACCGCCGGCATGGGCGGCGGACCCTGCGGCCGGGGCGGGGCCGCCTGCGTCGCCGGGACGGGCGTGGGCGGCGTCGATGCCTGCAGGACGGTCGGCACCGGCGGAACCGGTGTCTGCGGGAGGGCGGGCTGCGGGGCGGGTGTGTGCGGGGCCGCAGGCTGCGGGGCCGCGTTCTGCGGTGGGGGTGCCTGCGGTACGGGTGGCTGCGCGACCGGGATCACCGGCGCCTCCGGGTCGCCGAGCAGGTCCAGCAGGGCCGAGGGCGTCGGGCGGTCCGCCGGGTCCTTCGCCAGACACGCCTCGACGAGCGCGCGCAGCCCGTCCGGAACCGCCGCCAGGTTCGGCGGTTCGTGCACGGAGCGGTACATCAGCCCCATGGGCGTCCCCTCGCCCCACGCGCTGCCGCCGGCCGCGGCGACCAGCACCGAGCCGAGGGCGAACACGTCGGCGGCGCCCGTGACGTCGAGGCCCAGGGCCTGTTCGGGGGCGAGGTAGCCGGGGGTGCCGAAGGCCGTTCCGGTGGCGGTCATGCGCGTGGACTCCACCGCCCGCGCGATGCCGAAGTCCAGCACCCGAGGCCCGTCCTCGGCCAGGATGATGTTGCCGGGCTTGAGGTCGCGGTGGACGAGCCCGC
>NZ_JBEZVK010000116.1:0-11832 GCF_040636955.1 Streptomyces sp. NPDC032472 | reverse complement strand
GGGGCCCGCGGCGCCCGCCCCCACCCCCCGCGACACTACCCCCGGCGAGGCTGAACATGCCCACCCTCCTTCGAAAGCTGGGCGGGGTGGGGGCTGCCCACGCTTCCGAAAGCGGGCCCGGGGGCCGGGCCGGAGGGCCGGGCCCCGGGCCGCGGGCCGGGGGCCCGGGTTAGGCGGCTGCGGCCTGGCGGAGTTTGGGGGCGCGGTCCGTGGATTCCCAGGTGAAGGCGTCGGCGGGGCGGCCGAAGTGGCCGTATGCCGCGGTCCCGGCGTAGATCGGGCGCAGCAGGTCCAGGTCGCGGATGATCGCGGCCGGGCGCAGGTCGAAGACGTCCGAGACGGCCTGCTGGATCCGCTCCACCGGGACGGTCTCCGTGCCGAAGGTCTCGATGAACAGCCCGACCGGCTCGGCCTTGCCGATCGCGTACGCGACCTGCGCCTCGCAGCGGCGCGCGAGGCCGGCGGCGACGACGTTCTTCGCGACCCAGCGCATGGCGTACGCAGCCGAACGGTCCACCTTGGACGGGTCCTTGCCCGAGAACGCACCGCCGCCGTGCCGGGCGTACCCCCCGTACGTGTCCACGATGATCTTGCGGCCCGTCAGGCCCGCGTCGCCCATCGGGCCGCCGATCTCGAAGCGCCCGGTCGGGTTGACCAGCAGCCGGTAGCCCTCGGTGTCGAGGTCGAGGGCCGCGAGCTCCGGCTCGACGACGTACTCGCGGATGTCCGGCGCGAGCAGCGTCTCGAGGTCGATGTCGGCGGCGTGCTGGGTGGAGACGACCACCGTGTCGAGCCGGACCGGCCGGTCGCCGTCGTACTCCAGGGTGACCTGCGTCTTGCCGTCGGGCCGCAGGTAGGCGAGCCGCCCGTCCTTGCGCACGGCGGCCAGCCGGCGCGACAGCCGGTGCGCGAGCGCGATCGGCAGCGGCATCAGCTCGGGGGTGTCGTCGCAGGCGTAGCCGAACATCAGGCCCTGGTCGCCGGCGCCCTGCCGGTCGAGCTCGTCCTCCTCGCCCTCGACGCGCGACTCGTACGCGGTGTCGACGCCCTGCGCGATGTCCGGGGACTGCGCGCCGATGGACACCGAGACGCCGCAGGAGGCGCCGTCGAAGCCCTTGGCGGAGGAGTCGTAGCCGATGTCCAGGATCGTCTTGCGGACGATCGCGGGGATGTCGGCGTACGCGGTCGTGGTGACCTCTCCCGCGATGTGGACCTGGCCGGTGGTGATGAGGGTCTCCACCGCGACGCGGGCGGAGCGGTCCTGCTCCAGCAGGGCGTCGAGAATGGCGTCGCTGATCTGGTCGGCGATCTTGTCGGGATGGCCCTCGGTCACCGACTCCGAAGTGAACAGTCGACGGGACACACGTTCCTCCAGCGGGGACGGCAGCGTTGCGAAGTGAATTTCCGCCAGAACGTGCAGGCGGTGGCTTGGGAGGGGCTAAAGCCGCGCTGCGGCCGCCGGCTGCCGGCCTGCGACGCGACCGCCACGGCGGGCCCCGGCGGACCGTCCGCTTTAGCGCCGTCTTAGGCGGGGCTGACGCAATGGACGGTAAGAAAGGAGCTTTCCATGACCCGCTATCTGATCAGCTTCGCTCCCTGGATCGCCTACGCCTGCATCGCCACGAGCGACGAGTGGCGCAGCGGTGCCCAATGGGGACTGGCGATTGCCCTGATCGTGTTGTTCAAGGGCAACCGCTCGGGCAAGAAGTGGGACGAGATGGTGATCGAGCTGAGCGCGGCCGTGTTCTTCGCGGGCATCACCTGGCTCTCCTACAAGCAGCCCGATTCCTCCCTCATCCCCTACGGCCCCGCCCTCGTCGACGTGTGGCTGGCCGCCACCGCCTTCGGCTCGCTGCTGATCGCGAAGCCCTTCACACTGGGCATCGCGCGCACCATGGTGCCCAAGGAGGTGTGGAAGTCCCCCGTCTTCCACCGCACCAACACCGTCATCACCCTGGTCTGGGGGTTGTCGTTCGCTGCCGCGGCCGTGCTGCTGTGGCTGCTGATCAGCTGGGACCCCAAGGCCACCGCCATCGCCATCGCCATCAAGGTGGTCACCTTCGTGATCCCGGTGATGTTCACGATCCGCTACCCCGCCGTGGTCCGCGCCCGGCAGGGCCACGCCCAGCCGACCAGGTAACGCGCCGCGGGTCCCGCTCCGGTGCCGCGACGCCGCAGTCCTCTTGGAGGACGGCGGCGTCGCGGTGCTGTGTCCGGGGTCCGGGGCCGCCGTGCGTACGGGCAGCCACCGCCACCCCTACCGGTGGCCGGTTAAGGGTGGCGCACGGGGCGGGATAGGGGTTGGTCGGGCCCTGGGCAGGACCTAGAAAGGTGCGGACGACGCCAGTTCGCGACAAGACAGGTTTCTGCGATGACCACGGCGATGGTGTTTCCCGGAATGGGCCCGGTCACCTTCAAGGAGCTCGGCCGCTTCCTCCTGATGAATTCCCGTGCCAAGGAGCTGCTCGGCCAGGCCGACGAGGCATTGGGCTACAGCCTTTTCGAGGCGTTCCGCACCTCCGAGGAGGCCTATTCCGAGGCCGCCCAGGTGGCCTTCATGGTCGCCTGCACGGCGCTCGCCGACTGGGCGGCCGACGAGCTCGGCGCCGAGCCGGTGGTGTGCGCCGGCCCCAGTTTCGGCGAGAAGCCGCTGATCGGCTGGTCCGGGGCGCTGGACTTCCCCGACGCGGTGCGCATGACGGCCGGTCTGGCCCGGTGCACCGCCGCCTACTTCGCCGCGGAGCACCGCGACGTGGTCACCCAGTCCTTCGTACGGGCGCCGGCCGGCCCGCTGGCCGAGCTGCTGGCCTCGATGTCGGCGCGCGGGATCTGGCACGAGGTGTCGTGCCTGCTCGACGACGGCTTCCAGATGGTCTCGCTGCACGAGCGCGACCTGGAAGAGTTCCAGCGGCAGTTGCGCGCGATCGGCTCGCTGCCGCTGTACACGATGCGCCCGCCGATGCACTCCTCGCTGTTCACCGGGCTGCGCGCGGCCGCCGCCCGCGAGGTGATCGACGCGCTGCCGCTGCGCGCCCCGCGGCTGCCGGTCCTCGCCGACCAGGACGGCCGGGAGCTGACCGGCGCCGAGGAGCTGCGGGCGATGCTGCTCGACCACTTCGTGCAGCCCGTCGACTGGCCGGCCGTACTGGGCGCGCTGCGCGGGCGCGGCGTGGAGCGGCTGGTGATCGCCGGCCCGGATTCCCTGTTCGGCCGGGTCGAGGGCGCCGTCAAGCACTTCGAGGTGGTGGCCGCGGATCCGCGGGCCGCCCTGCGCGTCAGGAGCGTGGCCTGAAATGACCCTCATGTCCCCGGAATCCACCTCCCCCTCGGCGGCTCCGGCCGGAGCCGGATCCGCCGCCGTCCCGTCCCTGGAGGGGACCCTGCACGGCCGGTTCCTGCGCGGTCTGGCCGCCGGCCCCGACCGGCCCGCGTTCCGGCTGCCCGGCACCGGTGCCGTCAGCTACGCCGAGGCCCACGCCACGGCCCTGGCCTGGGCGGGCGCCCTGCGCGCCGCCCACGGCGGCCGGGCGCCGCGCAGCGTCGCCGTCCTCGCGACGAAGAGCTTCGAGGCGTACGTCGGCCTGCTCGCCGCGCTCTACCTGGGCGCCACCGCCGTCCCCGTGCACCCCGGCTTCCCGGCCGCCCGCAACGCGGCCGTGCTGCGTGCCTCGCGCGCCGAGGCCGTCGTCACCGACGCGGCCGGGGCCCGCCTGGTCGCCGGGTACGGGGTGCCGGGCCTGGCCGTGCTCGCCGTCGGCGCCCCCGAGACCCCCGGGGTGATCACCCGGGCGCCGCGCGAGGAGGCCCTCGACGCACCCGTCGGCGCCGCCCCCGACGACGTCGCGTACATCCTGTTCACCTCCGGCTCCACCGGCGAGCCCAAGGGCGTACCGACCACCCACCGGGCGGCCGACAGCTACTTCACGACGCTGGACGGGCGCTACGGCTTCGGGCCCGACGACGTGTTCTCGCAGACCTTCGACCTCACCTTCGACTGCGCGATGTTCGACCTGTTCTGCGCCTGGGGCGCGGGCGGCTGCGTCGTGCCGCTGCCGCTGTCGGCGTACCGGTCGCTGCCGGAGTTCTTCGCCGCCGAGGGCATGACGGTCTGGTTCGCGACCCCCGGCTCGGTGGCCCTGGCCCGCCGCTCGGGCGCGCTCGCACCGGGCGCGTTCCCGACGCTGCGGCGCTCCCTGTTCGCGGGCGAGCCGCTGCTGCGCGGCGACGCCGGGGAATGGGGGGCCGCGGCCCCGCACTCCACCGTCGAGAACCTGTACGGGCCCACCGAGCTCACCATCACGGTCACCGCGCACGTGCTGTCCCCCGCCACCCCCGACGAGCGCTACGTCAACGACATCGTCCCGATCGGCGCCGTCCACCCCGCCCTGGACCACCTGCTGCTCGCCCCCGACGGCTCCCTCGCCGAGCCCGACGGCTCGGGCGCGGTCGAGGGCGAACTGTGCATCACGGGGCCGCAGATGTGCTCCGGCTACCTGGACCCCGCCCACGACGAGGGCCGCTTCCTGACGCACGCCGGCCGGCGCTGGTACCGCACCGGCGACCGGGTGCGCCGCTACGCCGACGGCGAGATCAGCTACCTCGGCCGCGCCGACGACCAGGTGCAGGTCCAGGGCTGGCGGGTGGAGCTGTCCGAGGTCAGCCACGCCCTGCGCCGACTGCCCGGCATCGAGGACGCCGTCACCGTGGCGGTCCCCGCCGGCGGCAGCAACGAACTGGCCGCCTTCTACACCGGCACCGCGCAGCGCCCCGCCGACCTGGCCCGGCAGCTGACCGCGGCCCTGCCCAAGGCGCTGGTGCCGCGGCTGATCCAGCACGTGGACCAGTTCCCCATGAACGCCAACCGGAAGATCGACCGGTCCGCCCTCAGGGCCCGCGCCGCGCAGTCGTGACACCGCGCCGTCGTGACCTGCCCGCCGCCCCGCCGCCCGGCGATTGACTGACAAGGAGAAGTCCGTGGCCGACCAGCCCACCGAAACCCCCGCAGCCCGCCTGCTGCACCAGCTGCTCGACGCCTCCGCGGCCCCGCGCCCGGAGCAGATCGCCGTGCGCGACTCCCGGGACGCCTGGACCTGGGAGGCCCTCGTCCGGCAGAGCCACGCGGCCGCCGACTGGCTGCGCCGCCAGGGCGTGCGCCCGGGCGACCGGATCGTGGCCCGGCTGCCCAACATCCGCGAGACGGTCGCCCTGCTGTACGCGGCCTCGCGCTGCGGGGCGGCGCTGGTGCCGATCAGCGCCGAGATGAAGGAGTTCCACCTGCGGGCGGTCATCGCCAACTGCGAGCCGCGCCTGGTCGTCGTCACCGACGGCTTCGGGGAGAAGGTCGCCGCCCTCACCGACCGGCCCGTCCACGAGATCGGCGCGATCTGGGCCGACCTGGACCACACCGCGGTGATCCCGGACGCCGAGCAGGACCACCCGGTCACCGAGCCCGCCGTGCTCATCTACACGTCCGGCTCCACCGCCACTCCGAAGGGCATCGTCTGCCCGCACGCGCAGATGTCCTTCGCGGCGGCGTCCATCAACGCCGTCCTGGGCTACCGCAGCGACGACACCGTCTTCGTCCGCGTCCCGCTCTCCTTCGACTACGGCCTCTTCCAGGTGCTGCTGTGCTGCCTGTCGGGCGCCGAACTGGTGCTGGCCGACGGCGAGGCCGACTCCAAGCTGCACCTGCTGATCCGCGAGAGCGGCGCCACCGTGCTGCCGCTGGTGCCCTCGCTCGGCGGCCCGCTGATCCGGCTCGCCGACCGCGACCCGCGCCCGACGAAGCTGCGCATGTTCACCAGCACCGGCGCCGCCCTGGAGCAGCGCATCATCGACGGCCTGTGGCGCTGCTTCCCCGAGGCCAAGGTCGTCCGCATGTACGGCATCTCGGAGTGCAAGCGGATCACGATCATGCCGCCGGCCGAGGACCACGAGCGCCCGGGCTCCTCGGGCAAGCCGATCCCCGGCACCGAGATCGCCATCCTCGACGCGGACGGCCGCGAGGTCCCGGCGGGCGAGAGCGGCGAGATCACCGTGACCGGCCCGCACGTCATGGCCGGCTACTGGCGCCTGCCCGAGATCACCGAGAAGACCTTCCGCACCGATCCGGCCACCGGCACCACCCGCCTGCACACCGGCGACTACGGCCGCGTCGACGCCGACGGCTACCTCTACTTCGAGGGCCGCCGCGACGACATGTTCAAGCGCAAGGGCATGCGGGTGTCGACCATCGAGATCGAGGCCGCCGCCATGGACATCCCCGGCGTGCGCAACGCGGCCGCCCTCAAGCCGACCGCCGACCGCGACCTGATGATCTTCATCGAGTCCGACACGGTCACCCCGCAGGGCGTCCTGCGCGAGCTCGCCCAGCGCCTGGAGACCGTCAAGGTCCCGGCGATGTGCAAGGTGATCGAGCAGTTCCCGCTGACCTCCAACGGCAAGAACGCCAAGCAGCAGCTCGCCGCACTGCTGGAGGCCTCCAAGTGACCAGGCCCGGCGACCGGGAGCTCGTGGCCCGCCACGGCTCCCCGCTGTACGTGTACGACCTGGACCGGGCCGTCGCCGCCCGCGACGCGCTGCGCGAGGCCCTGCCCGAGTCGTTCACCCTGTTCTACTCGCTGAAGGCCAACCCGCACCCCGGCCTGGTCCGGGCCCTCGCCGAGGGCCCGGGCGGCTGCCGGGCCGAGGTGTGCTCGCCGGGCGAGCTGGCGAACGCCCTCGAAGCGGGCCAGGAGCCCGGCCGGATCCTGTACTCGGGCCCCGGCAAGACGGCCGAGGAGATGACGGCCGCCCTGGCCGCCGGCGTACGGACCTTCTCCGTGGAGTCCCTCGGCGACCTGGAGCGCCTCGGCGCGCAGGCCACCGCCCTGGGCGCCGTCGCCGAGGTCCTCGTACGGGTCAACAGCGCGGCCGCCGCGGCCACCACCAGCATCCGGATGACGGGCACGCCCTCGCAGTTCGGCATCGACGCCGAGACCCTGCCGGAGCTGATGCCCCGGCTGCTGGCCGTACCCGGCACCCGGGTCGTGGGCGCGCACTTCTTCCCGCTGAGCAACTCCCGCGACGAGGACAGCCTGATCGCCGAGTTCACGGCGACCATCGAGTCCGCGGCCCGCCTGGAGCGCGAGCACGGCCTGCCGCTGCAGGTCCTCGACATCGGCGGCGGATTCGCCGCGCCCTACTCGGTGCCGGGCGAGCGGCCCGTGTACACGCTGCTGCGCACCGCGCTGGAGAAGGCCCTCGACGAGCACCTGCCGCGCTGGCGGGACGGCTCGCTCGAGATCGCCTGCGAGTCGGGCCGCTATCTGGCGGGCGACTGCGGGCGGCTCCTGACCACGGTGACCAACGTCAAGCACAGCCGCGGCAAGACGTTCGCGATCCTCGACGCCGGCATCAACACCCTCGGCGGCATGGCCGGACTGGGCCGGCTGCTGCCGCTGGCCGTCGAGCCCCGCTCCGGCGGTACGGACGGGAGCGCGGACGGCGGCTCCGGCGAAGGCCCCGAGCTGACGAACGTGGTGCTGGCCGGACCGCTGTGCACCCCCGGCGACCAGCTGGCGAAGGCCGCCCGGATCCCGGCGCCCGTCCCCGGCGACGTGCTCGCCGTCCCCAACGTGGGCGCGTACGGCCCCACCGCCAGCCTGCTGCTCTTCCTGGGCCGTCCGGCCCCGGCGGAGCTCCTCCTCCGCGACGGCGAGGTGGTCTCCGCCTCTCGTTTGATCACCTCCCGCGCAGAAATCGACACTGGAGCCCGGTGACATGACCGCATCCGCATCCTCCCCCTCCCCCTCCCCGTCCCTGTCCCCGCTCGCCGCCGAACTGTCCGGGCTGGCGCAGGGCGAGCAGCTCCGTCGACTGCTCGCGGTGGTCCGGCAGGAGGCGGACGCGGCCCTGCGCAAGGCGGGCCGGGAACCGGCCGGGCCGCTCGACGCGGACCTGCCGTTCCTGCGCCTGGGCTTCGACTCGCTGGCCGTCGTCGACCTGCACCGCAGGCTCGGCGACGCCCTCGGCGTCGACCTGCCCGTCTCCATCGCCTTCGACCACCCCACCCCGCGGGCCCTGGCCCGCCGCCTGCTGTGGGACGTCCTCGGCATCGACGCCGCCGCCGGCGACGCGGACGGCTCCGCCGTGCCCGCGGCGCTGCGCGGCGCCGCGGCCGCGGCCGCGGCCGCCGACGAGCCGCTCGCCGTCGTCGGCATGGCCTGCCGCTACCCGGGCGGCATCGGCTCGCCCGAGCAGCTGTGGGAGCTCGTCGCCGCCGGCGGCGACGCGATCGGCCCGCTGCCCGACGACCGCGGCTGGGACGTCGAGAACCTGTACGACCCGGACCCGGACGCGCCCGGAAAGACGTACGCCCGCGAAGGCGGATTCCTGTACGGGGCCGCCGAGTTCGACGCCGACTTCTTCGGCATCAGCCCCCGCGAGGCCGCCTCCATGGACCCCCAGCAGCGGCTGACGCTGGAGACCTCCTGGGAGGCCCTGGAGCGCGCGGGCATCGACCCGCACGCCCTGCGCGGCAGCAGCACCGGCGTGTTCGTCGGAGCCGAGCCGCAGGAGTACGGGCCGCTGCTGCACCAGGCGCCCGAGGGGTACGAGGGCTACCTGCTGACCGGCAGCGCCACCAGCGTCATCTCCGGGCGCGTGGCCTACGCCCTCGGCCTGGAGGGCCCCACCCTCACCGTCGACACCGCCTGCTCCTCCTCCCTCGTCGCCCTGCACCTCGCCGCCGCCGCCCTGCGCAGCGGCGAGTGCTCCCTCGCCCTCGCCGGCGGTGTCGCGGTCATGTCCAGCCCCGGCACGTTCACCGCGTTCAGCCGCCAGCGCGGCCTGGCCCCCGACGGCCGCTGCAAGCCCTTCGCCGAGGCCGCCGACGGCACCGGCTGGGCCGAGGGCGCCGGCATGCTCGTCCTCGAACGGCTCAGCGACGCCCGCCGCCGCGGCCACCGGGTCCTGGCGGTCCTGCGCGGCTCCGCCGTCAACCAGGACGGCGCCAGCAACGGCCTCACCGCCCCCAACGGCCCCGCCCAGCAGCGCCTGATCGAGCAGGCCCTGGCCGTCAGCGGACTGCGCGGCGCCGACGTGGACGCCGTCGAGGCGCACGGCACCGGCACCCGGCTCGGCGACCCGATCGAAGCGGGCGCGCTGCTCGCCACGTACGGGCGCGACCGGGCGGAGGACCGGCCGCTGTGGCTGGGCTCGGTGAAGTCCAACCTGGGCCACACCCAGGCCGCCGCCGGTGTCGCCGGCGTCATCAAGATGGTCGAGGCGCTGCGGCACGAACGGCTGCCGAAGACGCTGGGCGTGGACGCCCCGACGAGCCACGTCGACTGGTCGGCCGGCACGGTCCGGCTGCTCACCGAGGCCCGGGACTGGCCCGCGGACGGCGAGCGGGTCCGGCGCGCAGGCGTCTCGTCGTTCGGTATCAGCGGTACGAACGCCCACGTCATCGTGGAGGAGGCCCCCGCGATCGAGGAGGCTCCCACGGCGCAGGCCGCCGTTCTGCCGGTGGTGCCGTGGCTGGTCTCCGCGAAGACCCCCGAGGCTCTGCGCGAACAGGCCGCCCGGCTGCGGGAGTTCCTGGTCGCCGCTCCCACGCAGAGCTGGGACGAGCACGCCGTCGCAACGGCCCTGGCCACGCAGCGCGCCGCGTTCGAGCACCGGGCGGCCGTGGTCGCCGAGGACCGCGACGGGCTGCTGGCCGGCCTGGAGGCCGTCGCCGCGGGCGCGGCCCCGATCGCGGGCTCCCCGGTCGGCGGCCTGACGGCCTTCCTGTTCACCGGGCAGGGCAGCCAGCGGGCCGGGATGGGGCGCGATCTGTACGCGCAGTACCCGGTGTTCGCGGCTGCGCTGGACGAAGTGTGCGCGGCCTTTGACGAGCACCTTGATCGGCCGCTGAAGGATGTTCTTTTCGATGAGGATCCGGCTGATCTGAACCGGACGGAGTACACGCAGCCCGCGCTCTTCGCGATCGAGGTCGCGCTGTTCCGGCTGGTCGAGGCGTGGGGTGTGCGTGCCGATGCCCTTGCCGGGCACTCGATCGGTGAGCTGGCCGCCGCGCATGTCGCCGGGCTGTGGTCGCTCGAGGATGCGGCTCTGCTGGTTGCCGCGCGCGGCCGTCTGATGCAGGCGCTGCCCGCCGGTGGTGCCATGGCCGCCGTCCAGGCCACCGAGGACGAGGTCCGTGCGGTGCTCGGCGACGGTGTCGGCATAGCCGCCGTCAACGGACCGACGTCGGTCGTCGTGTCGGGGGCCGAGGCCGCCGTCGAGACCGTCGTCGCGCACTTCGCGGAGACCGGCCGCAAGACCAAGCGGCTGGTCGTCAGCCACGCCTTCCACTCGCCGCTGATGGAGCCGATGCTCGCCGAGTTCCGGCAGTTCGCCCAGCTCCTCGACTACGGCCCGCTGCGGATCCCCGTCGTCTCCACGCTGACCGGGCAGGCCGCCTCGTACGAGGAGCTGTCCGACCCCGAGTACTGGGTCCGGCACGTGCGGGAGGCGGTGCGGTTCGCCGACGCCGTCACCGTCCTGGAGGGCCAGGGCCACACCACCTTCCTCGAACTCGGCCCGGACGCGGTGCTCACCGCCATGGCCGCCGAGTCCGCCGCCGACGCGGTGGCGCTGCCCGTGCTGCGCCGGGGCCACGAGGAGCCCCGTACGCTCCTCACCGCCCTCGCCGCCCTGCACACGCGGGGCGTCCCGGTCGACTGGGCCGCGCTGCTCGGCGGCCCGGACACCCTGGTCGACCTGCCCACGTACCCCTTCCAGCGCAAGCGCTACTGGATCGACGCCGGCGCCGCAGGCGTGGACGCGGACTCCCTCGGCATCACCGCCGCCGCGCACCCGCTGCTCGGCGCGGCCGTGTCCGTGGCCGGGTCGGAGCGGCTCGTCCTGACCGGCCGGCTCTCGCTGCGCACCCACCCCTGGCTCGCCGACCACGCCGTGGGCGAGACGGTCATCCTGCCGGGCACCGGCTTCGTCGAACTGGCCTTGGCCGCCGGTGAGCAGGCGGGCTGCGAGGTGCTGGAGGAGCTGACGCTCCAGGCGCCGCTGGTGGTGGACCGCACCGCCAGCACCGAGTTCCAGATCGTGGTGGAGGGCCCGGAGGCCGACGGCCGGCGTACCCTGACCGTCCACTCGCGGACCGTGGACGCCGACTGGACCCGGCACGCCGAGGGCGTCCTGCGCTCCGGCGCGCCGGCCACCGGCCCGGCCGACCCGGTGTGGCCGCCGCAGGGCGCCACCGCCCTGCCGGTCGACGCCGAGAGCGCGTACGCCCGTATGCGGGACCAGGGCTACGGCTACGGGCCCGCCTTCCAGGGCCTGCGGGCCGCCTGGCGGCGCGGGGACGAGCTGTTCGCCGAGGTCGCGCTGCCCGAGGGCGTCGAGCCCGCCGGGTACGGGCTGCACCCGGCCCTGTTGGACTCCGCCCTGCACGTCATCGGCCTGGACGAGGACGCCGCCGGCCCCGAACTGCCCTTCGCCTGGGGTGAGGTCGCCCTGCACGCCACCGGTGCCACCGCGCTGCGGGTCCGGGTCGCCCCGACCGCCTCTGGCGTCACGCTGCACCTCAGCGACCCCGCGGGCAGCCCCGTCGCCACCGTGGGCTCGCTCGTCCTGCGTCCGCTCGCCGGCGGCCGGGTCACCGCAGCCGCGGGGCTGCCGCTGCACCACGTCGAGTGGGCCGAGCTGCCCCAGGGTGCGGGCGACGCCGCGGGTGTTGGTGTGGCTGCCGGTGCCGTGTACGAGGTTCCGGACACTGATGCGGTCGTGGCGGTGCTGGGTCGGGTGCGGGAGTGGCTGGCCGATGAGGCCGCGTCGCAGGGGGCCGGG
>NZ_JBEZVK010000115.1:0-12186 GCF_040636955.1 Streptomyces sp. NPDC032472 | reverse complement strand
CCGCGACCGGCACGCGTACGCCGATGCCGCCCGGCACCTGGCGGACGCCGTCGCCGTGCTGGATCCGGCGGACCCGCAGCGCGCCCCGGCGCTGATCGACCTGGCCCGCGCCGAGTACCTGGCCGGGCGGTACGACGCCAGCCTGCGCCACTGCGACGAGGCCTCCGAGGCGGCGGGCGCGAGCGGCCGGCCGGCGCTGCTCGCCGAGGTGGCCCTGGTGCTGCAGGGCGTCACGTTCCCGCGGGCCGCGCAGGCCATCGCCCGGCTGTGCGGGGCTGCTCTGGCCGTGGAGGACCTGCCGGGGGCGGTGCGCGCCCGGCTGCTCGCCCAACTCGCCACCTCGGCCGAGCTCGATGCGCCGGAGGAGGCGGCCCGGCACGCCCGCGACGCCCTCGGCCTGGCCGCGGCCACCGGTGACCTGCGGGCCGAACTCGACGCCGCCCGGGCCGTGCAGATGACCCTGGCGCATCCCGACGACACGACCGAGCGGCTGCGCCTGGGCGCGCTGGCCGTGTCGCGCGCCGAGCAGCTCGGCGATCCGCTGGCCGCCGTTCTGGGCCACCAGTGGCGCGTCCAGGCCGGGTACCTGCTGGGCCGGCTGGACCTGGTGGACGACGCGGTCCGCGGCATCGAGGCGGCCGTGGCCCGTTCCCCGCTGCCGCTGGCCCGCTGGCACCTGCTGCGCGTCGGCGCGGCCCGCGCCGAACCGGAAGGCCGGTTCGCCGAGGCCCGGCGTCTGGACGAGGAGGCCGCCGAGCTCGCCCGGGCCAGCGGGGACCAGTCCGCCACCGCGGTGGGCCATGTCCTGCACCAGCAGTTGGCCTGCGTGCGCGGCGACGCCGGGGAGCTGACCGAGGCGATGTGGCGCGACCTCGACCGGGCGCCGAGGCACCCGCTGCTGCTGTCGATGCGGGTACGGGCGCTGTTCCTCGCCGGGCGGCCGGAAGAGGCGCGGGACTTCTACGAGCGGCTGCGGCCGCTGCTGCCGGTCCCGACGGCGAATCCGTCGTGGCCCGCGCTGCTGCTGAACCTGGTGGACGTGATCTGCCTGGCCGGCGATGCCGAGGCCGCTCGGCTGGTGTACGAGCAGCTCGCGCTGTTCAGGCCGTACCCCGGGGCGCTCGGCACGCCCACGGCGTACTTCTCCGGCACGGTCAGTCGCGATCTGGGCCGGCTCGCCCTGGCCGCCGGCCGGCCGTCACAGGCCGAGGAGCTGCTGCGCGAGGCGCTGGTGCGCAACCGGGCCCTCGGCGCACGGCCGTACGTGGCGCTGACCTGCTTGGACCTGGCCGCCGTCGTACGCGACAAGGGGGCACTCGCGGAGGCTGCCGCCCTGGCCTCGGAGGCGCTGTCGATCGCCGACCGGCTCGACCAACCCGGCCCCTGCGCCGCCGCCGGACGCCTGCTCGGCGAGATCGCCGACCGGCGGGACAGCGCCGATCCGCTGACGCCGCGCGAACGCCAGATCGCCGAGCTCGTCTACCGGGCCCGTACGAACCGGCAGATCGCCGACGACCTGGTGATCTCCGAACGCACGGTGGAAACCCACGTCCGCAGCATCCTCTCCAAGCTCGGCTGCGCCAACCGCACAGAGATGGCGGCCCGATGGGCGCGGCGCTGAAGCGCGTACGGGCGCCAGGTGACGGGCGACGGGCGACGGGCGGGCCTCAGGCGACGGCCGGGCGCTGAGCGACGAGGCGGGCCAGGTGGGCCTCGCGCAGCTCCTCCCACGGGGTGCAGTCCTCCACCGCGGGGAGGCCGTTGGCGGCGATGTCCTCCAGGACGGCGGCCAGCCGGTCGGCGTCGGCCCGGGTCCTGGCCGCGTACGCGCGCAGGCCCTCGGCGGCTGCGGGCTCCAGCGGCTGCCGTGCGGTGTCGGCGGGGGCCGGCTGTTCGCTCATGGGGCGCTCCAGGGGCAGAACTGGCGTGTGCCACCACGGTATCGCCGCTGCCGGGGCCGGGGGACCACTCCTGGAAAGCGGTCCCCCGTACCCGCCCCCGCGCGGGTCAGGAGCCGGTGGCGCGGAGCGAGCCGGTGGTCGGGCCGCCGGGGTTCCCGATGAAGCAGGTGATCTCCCGGTCTCCGCCGATCCACGTGGCGACCTGCGGGTAGTAGTAGAACACCTCCAGGGACTCGGGGAGCTTGGCGTTCTTGCCCACGTAGTCGGTGAGTTCGGGGCCGGCGCACTTCTCCTCGGCGGTCGAGACGACCTTGTCCTTGCCCGGGTACGCCCCGTCGTCCAGGCGGAAGACGGCGTACGCCTCGCCCTCGTGGGGCTGGGTGCAGGGCACGATCTTCACCGAGGAGCCGCCCTGGCCGCCGTCCTTGTCGCTGTACTGCGCCAGCTTGCCGCCCGTGTCGAAGCAGTCCCCCTTGCGGATGTCCTCCAGGCTGACGGAGCCCGGGGTGGTGACCTGGCCGCCGGTGTCGCGCTTCGGCGAGGGGCCGTCGTCGAGTGCGCCGGAGAACCCGAGCGTCAGCACGACCGCGTAGAACGCGATGGTGGCGCCGTGGATGGCGATGGCCGCGATGGCGAAGCCCTTGCCCTTTTCGCCCCGGTTGCGGATCTGGGAGAGGGCGACGAAGCCGAGGATCAGCGGGACCGTCGGCACCGCGCAGAGGATGGACATGCCGAACGCCACGATGGCCAGGGCGTTCATCTTCTGCGGCGCCATCGGCATCGGGGGCGGCGCGTACCAGCCCTGCGGGCCGCCGTACGGCCCGGGCTGCTGCCCCGGCTGTCCGTACGGGCCCGGCGGGGGGTACGGCCCGGGGGACGACGGCGGCTGCGGCGGTATGGACATGGGTGTGGTGCTCCTTGCACAGAAGGTGAGGCAAGCAACCTACAACCAGGCGCCGACGACCTCGGGCGGGGGTTGCACCGTAGGGTGGGGCGGGCAAGCAGCAAACGTACGGGAGCGGTCGGGCATGGGGGGGCGGCGTGGACGCCGTGGGGATCGGGTCCATCGAGACGCGCAGGCTGAGCCTCGTACCGCTCGCCGTGGAGCACGCGGAAGAGATGGCCGAGGTGCTGGCCGACCCGGCGCTCCACGTCTTCATCGGCGGAGCCCCGCACTCCCCGCAGGCGTTGCGCACACGGTACGAACGCCTGGTGGCGGGCTCCCCCGATCCCGGGGTGCGGTGGTGGAACTGGGTCATCCGGCTCCGTGAGGACGCACGCCTCGCCGGGACGGTGCAGGCCACGCTGAGCTCTGCCGGAAACGGGTGGACGGCCGAGGTCGCCTGGGTCGTCGGGACTCCGTGGCAGGGGCGCGGGATCGCCGCCGAGGCGGCCCGAGGACTGGTCGCCCGGCTCCGGGCGTACGGCGTACAGGCGGTCCGCGCCCACATCCATCCGGACCACCACGCATCGGCAGCCGTGGCCGCGGCCGCGGGCCTGGCTCCCACCGGTCACCGGCACGAGGGCGAGATCAGGTGGGAGACGGCGGCCGCGTCCTACGCCGGCGGGCCCACACCCCCCGTCGTGTCGGGCCCGGGGCGCCCGGCCAGCTTGGAGTGCCGGTAGGAGTAGCCGAAGTAGATGACCAGACCGACGAGGAACCAGACCACGAAGCGGATCCACGTCTCCACGCGCAGGTACGTGATGAGCCAGATCGAGGCGATGACGCCGACCGCGGGGGTGAAGGGCATCAGCGGCGTGCGGAAGGTGCGGGGCAGGTCGGGACGGCGGTAGCGCAGCACGATGACGGAGGTGCACACGACGGCGAAGGCGAGCAGGATCCCGATGTTGGTGAGCTCCGCCGCCTCGCCGATCGGCACGAAGCCCGCCAGGACCGCCGATGCCACGCCGACGATCCAGGTGACGCGGGTCGGCACGTGCCGGGTCGGGTGGGTCTTGGCGAACCAGTGGGGCAGCAGTCCGTCACGGCTCATGGAGAACCACACGCGGGTCACGCCGAGCATGAACGTGAACATCACCGTGAGGATGCCGATGATCGCTCCGACCGCGATGACGTCGGCGACCACGGGCAGCCCGACCGCCTTGAAGGCCGAGGAGAAACCGCTCTCCGGGTCGATCTCCGTGTACTTCTGCATGCCCGTCAGGACCAGGCAGGCCAGCACGTACAGCACCATGGCGATGGCGAGGGAGTAGATGATCGCCCGGGGCATGTGCCGCTGCGCGTCCTTGGACTCCTCCGCCGCCGTGCTCATGGCGTCGTAGCCGAAGACCGCGAAGAAGACCGTGGCCGCGCCGGTGAAGGCGCCGCTCACCCCGAAGGGGAAGAAGGGCGTGTAGTTGTCGGTGTTGATGTGGAAGAAGCCGACGACGATGACCAGCAGCACGACCAGCACCTTGAGGCCGACGACGACGGTCTCGAAGCGTGCCGCACTCTTGATGCCCAGGTTGAGCAGATAGGCCGTGAACAGGCACAGCACAGCCGCGATGAGGTCGAAGCGGTGCCCTGCGCCGGTGCCGGGAGCGCCCAGCATCCAGGTGGGCAGGCCCGCGCCCGTGTCCTCCAGGAGGAAGTTGAAGTACCCGGAGATGCCGATGGCGACGACCGCGACGATGGCCGTGTACTCCAGCAGCAGGTCCCATCCGATGAACCAGCCCGCCAGCTCGCCGAGGACGGCGTACCCGTAGGTGTAGGCGGAGCCGGCCTTCGGGATCAGGCCGGCGAACTCGGCGTAGGAGAACGCCGCCGCGGCGCTGGCCACACCGGCGATGAGGAACGAGAGGAGCACGGCCGGTCCCGCGACGCCGTTGGCGACCGTCCCGGCGAGCGTGAAGATGCCGGCGCCGATGATGCCGCCGACACCGATGGCGGTGAGCTGCCACAGGCCGAGGGTGCGGGTGAGCTGCTCGCTGGCTGCGCCTTCGGGCTCCTCGATGTGCTCGATCGGTTTGCGACGGAGTGCGCCCTGGCTCGACCACAGTGTGGTCATGCTCCGTTCCTTTCCGTCGGGGTTGACGAGCAGTAACGAGCGCACATCATCGCGGACGGACCGCCGTGGCGGAACTAGGCGCTCCGGCGGCTTTCGGTAGGGTGCGGCGCGTGTCCGAGCCCGCGTCCGACCACCACCGCGATTTCGTCGGCTACGGCGCCGAGCCGCCGCATGCCGCCTGGCCCGGCGGCGCCCGGGTCGCCGTCAGCCTCGTCCTCAACTACGAGGAAGGCGGCGAACGGAACGTCCTCGAGGGCGATCCCGCCTCGGAGGGGTACCTCCACGAGCTCGTCGGCGCGCCGCCCGTGGTGGGCGGGCGCGAGCTGAACGTCGAGTCGATGTTCGCGTACGGCTCGCGCGCCGGGTTCTGGCGCATCCACCGCACGCTCGCGGCGCACGGCGCACCCCTCACCGTCCACGCGGTGGGGCAGGCACTCGCCCGCAATCCGGACGCGGCGCGCGCCATGGGCGCCGCCGGCTGGGAGGTGGCGAGCCACGGGTGGCGCTGGATCGACTACCGCCACGTGCCCGAGGAGGTCGAGCGGGCCGACATCGCGCGCTCGACCGCCACGATCGAACGACTCGTCGGACGCAGGCCCGTCGGCTGGTACACCGGCCGTACGAGCCCCCGTACGCGGCGCCTCGTCGCCGAGGAGGGCGGCTTCCTCTACGACTCCGACGACTACTCGGACGACCTGCCGTTCTACGTGGAGGCGGCCGGCCGCCCGCACCTCGTGGTGCCGTACAGCCTCGACGCGAACGACTTCAAGTTCCTGATCGTCCACGGCTTCACGACCGCCGACGACATGCTCACGTACCTCGTCGACACGTTCGACGCGCTGCACACCGAGGGCGCCGACCGGCCGCGCATGATGAGCGTCGGCCTGCACTGCCGGATCACGGGCCGCCCCGGCCGCATCCGCGCACTCGACGGCTTCCTGAAACACGTCGCCCAGCGCGGCGGCGCCTGGCTCACCACCCGCGAACAGATCGCCCACCACTGGCTCACCACCCACCCGCCCCTGCGCTGACCCGGCTTGACGATGCGGGTTGTCAGCCGTCACTGCTTTCGCCGCCGCCGGCGTGGAGCACGGCCGCCGCGATCTGCCGTACCCGGTCCAGGCTGATCCCCGTGCGCTGTTCGACGGCGAGGGGGTGGTCGGTGGGTTCCAGCTCCACGAAGGGGCGCTCGCCGACCGGGCGGGTGTGGAGGTGCGTCTTCAGGTTGAGGGTCGTGGTCGGGTAGACCGGCAGGTCGGTGGTGAGCCAGCCGAAGGAGGGCTGCTCGGCTTCGCGGTCCGGTCGCACCCGCCTCGCGGCGTAGCCGAATCGTGACGCACCGGGGTTTCGATCACACGTACGATGCGGGCATGATCGTCGCCTCTGTGGACACCAACTCGCCCGAGTACGCCTTCGGCCAGGTGGTCGGGATCGTGGGCGTCGCCCTGGTGGCCATCGTGGTGGTCTGGCGGCAGACCCGCGACTGGCGCGCGCCCCACACCCCGCCCGGTGGCGATCCCGCCGACACCCTGCGGGAGGCGAGGAAGCGGCACCTGATCATCGTGGGCGCGAGCCTGCTCATCTTCGTGGCCGCCTGCGCGAAGGCGGCCATCTCCTACGACTACGAGCCCCCGGCCTCCGAAACGCGGGCACCGGCGGCCGCCTGGGGCGGCTCGGAAGCGAGCGAGCCCCGCACCGGCGCCCTCCCGAACAGCTTCCAGGACTTCCGGCGGATGACGGGTGAAGCCGCCGAACGCGCCGAGGCCGAGGTGGTGGCGGGCCGCAAGATGCCCGAAGGGCTGAGGACCGGCTACTACGACCGGGACGGGGACGGATCCTTCGACCTCGTCGTCGCGGTCCGCAGCGCCGAGTGGGACCCGACGGTACGCCAGGAAAAGGCGAACAAGTCGATCGCGCAGGAGTTCCGCAACGCCTTCGCCGGCGCGAAAGCGCACGATGTGACCAGCTTCGACGCAGGCCAGTACGGCGGCGGCCTGAGCTGCGGCCTGGTTGTCGGGCCTGACGGCGACCAGGCCATGTGCGCCTGGAGCGACGCCAGCACCTTCGCCATCGTGCGGCAGGTGCGGGAAACCGACCTCGCCGCCGCCGCACGGACCACCCTCGCCCTCCGCAACGCCGCCACCCACTGACGACCCGCCACCCGGCCGTCACCTGGCGGCTGCCCCGAATGTCGAGTCGTCCGCTTCGTCGCCGCGTCGCGTTCGCCTTCAGCGGGGTGTCAGGAGGGCTCGGGCGATGCTGGTCTGGGTGGGGTTCATGCGGGTGGCGCCGTCTTCGATGGACCACAGGGTGTTCTGCAGGACGCGGCCGAGGGTCCAGCCGGTGGCGCGGTGGCGGTCGAGGGCGAGGACCTCGGTCATCAGGTCGAAGCGGCGGCGGATCGATCGGGTGATGTCCCCTGAGGCCTCCACCTCGGGCCAGCGGTTCTGGAGGGCGGGCAGGAGGTCGAAACCCGGGTCTCCGGCAAGGGGTTTGGGGTCGATGGCCAGCCAGGGTTCCCGCTCTGCAGCGTGCAGTGGGGCCAGGACGTTGTCGTAGTGCAGGTCCCAGTGCAGGAGGCGGTCGCCCGGCTCGTCGGTCAGTTCCCGTACGGCCGCCGCGCAGGTCTCCACCAGTCGGCGGTCCTCCGGATCCGCCAGCCGTGTCATCGCTCCGGGCGCCGCGTCGAGCATGGCCGCAGCGACGTCCGCCAGATGGCGTACTCCCTCCGGGGCGGGGAGGGCCACCAGGCGGGCCAGGACCTCGGACAGGGTCTGCACGGCTGTGGTCTCGTCCTCGACGGCCGTCAGCGAGCGGGCCGCGTCGAGGCGTTCCAGCAACATGGCGCCCGTCCCGGGGTCGGTGGCGAGGAGGGAGACCGCGCCCCTTCCGGCCCAGGCGGCCAGGGCCAGGGGCTCGTCTCTTGTTTCCTCGTCGACCGGCTGGAGCTTCAGTACGGCCGGCGTACCGTCGGCGCGGAGCACCGGCAGGACCAGCGCGACCGCCCCGTGCCTTGGTGGCCCGTCGAGCCGCAGCTCCCAGCGGTCCATGCAGTCCGCCGCCATAGTGGGGAGGCCTGCGATCCATGCATCACCCGACGCCCCGAACCAGGCGCGGTGCGATGCGGCCAGAGCCTCTGGAATGCGGATGCGGGTGCGGGTGCCGGGAGGGATCACCGGAGCATGCTCTCAGCGGGCAGGGCTGCTGCGCGAGTGGGATTTCCGGCAGCACGGTCACGGCAGGGTCCAGTGGAATTTGCCGCCTCCGACCCAGCGGACCTCGTCCAGGTCGTCGAGGTCGTGGATCGGGACGCCCAGCTCCGCGGCGACCAGCAGTACATCGGTCATCGAGGTCGCCCTGCCGACGAACTCCCCGTCGAGCTCCACGATCCGGAAGGGCGGATTGCCGGGCTGGACGCCCAGGACGGTGATCCGTGCCGGAGAGAGATGAGGTGCCGAGCCTTCTGTCATGGGGAAACGGTTGCACGTCGGGCCCGGCGAGGGGCACGACGACACGGTCAGTCGCCGCCGCCTCCCCCGCAGGACGAGCCGCACGAGGAGCTGCCGCCGCAGGAATCGCCCCCGCCGTCGCCCCACGAGATCCTGCGGCGCCGCCGTTTGGGCCCGCGCAGTACCTGGAAGGCCACCACGACGATGACCAGGGCCATGGTCAGTACGACCGCCATCGTTCTCCCCCGTTCCGTTGCCGGTGCTGTTGCGTCTCGTGGGAGCACGATGCCCCGGCCATGGGCAGTTCCACGCCCGGGTTGAGCAACTTCAGAGCTTCAGCGGGGGTGGATGCGGGGGATGCCGTACCACTTCGCCACGCACGCGGCGGCCCAGTCGCGTTCGTAGGCGGACGTGAAGAACGGTTCGGCGAGGTTTCCGATGTGGAGAGGGGTGTAGCCGATGTCCGCGGCGCCCCGGGCGGCTTCCTTGCGGATGCGGGAGTTCTGGGCGTCCCAGGCTGCGGCGCGGGTGACCGTGGTGGTCGTGAGGTACTGGACGTTCGGTACGAGTACGGCCGCCGAGGCCAGGGCCAGGCAGCCCGCCGACACCGTTGCGGCTGCCACGGGCGCGCGGTGGTCCGCCAGGCGTCGGCGGCCCCATGCCCCGAGGAGGGCGCCGTAGCCGCAGAGCGCCAGTTCCATCGGTACGAGATAGCTCGTCCAGGCGCGGGCGTACGTCCAGCCGGTCGGGCCGTAGCCGCTGCGCAGGCCCAGCACCACCGCGAAGGAGCCCAGTACCACCACCGGCACGGGGAGGAGGAGCAGGGGGATGCGAAGCCTGGTCGGGGGCGGGAACCGGAGTCTGCTGCCCAGGCCCAGGAGGACGCCGGCTGCGGCGGCGCCGAGGTAGGCCCATTGACCGGTGACCACCTCCCACATGTGCAGCCAGTCCCCGAACGCGGCCCCGAGCTCCTTCGCGGAGAGCAGCGGCTCCGCGGCCGGCTGCCGGGCGCGGCGCGAGCGGGCGCCGGGGGACGTGTAGAGCACGATCAGGCCGCAGGCGAGGCCGGAGCACCAGAGCAGGCACCAGGTGAACGCACGCCGGTTCCGCGGCACCAGCAGCGCGACCGCGGCTGCGAGCAGGCCGCTGACCAGTGCGAACGGTTCGCTCAGCGTGCCGATCGCGAAGGCGACGAGGAAGGCCCCGGCGAAGCCGGCCGCGCGGACGGCGGGACTGCGGGTTCGGACGGTGGCGATGCCCAGCAGGAGCGCCCAGATCCCTATGACGCTCGGGAGCGTGTGGGAGATCGTGGCGGGGGCCCACAGCAGGACCTGGTAGTTGCGGGTGCCCGCGTAGTAGAGCAGCGCCTGGATGAGCAGGGAGCAGGTCAGCAGGAGGAGCACCTTGGGGTTTGCGCCCAGTAGGCGGGTGAACTCACGCGCCAGGAGCACCAGGGCCGTGGTGAAGGCCACGACGATCGCGGTGGGGAGGACCTTGATGCCCGTCAGGCCGTCGGCGTAGACGACACCGCTCAGGAAGGCGTTGGTGACCCGGCCGTTCTGGGTCGAGTAGAAGTCGGAGGTGATGCCGAGGACTCCCAGGTCGCGGGACTTCCAGGCGGCGCACCAGTCGTCGGACGTGGGGCGTACGTAGAGGCCGAGGAAGCAGCCGACCGCGATCAGGGCTCCCGCGGCGGACACGAGGACGGCGCAGGTCCCCGGCAGGAGGAGCCGGGGAAGAACGGGGGCGGCGGTCCCGCCCCTCGGGGAGGAGTGCGTGCGGGCATCCTGCGGCGCTGTCGGAGCAGTGCTCATTCACCACCCCTTTGCAGCGAGGGTCGGCCGGCCGGGCCCCCATCGTGTGCACGGGTGTCCGGCGTCGGCATCCCGGACGGGTGAGAACGGGTTACGGGAGGGGGCGGCCGGCACGATCCCCCGGATCCCCCGGTCACCCGGGCGGCTGCGTGCCGTGGCGGCCCCGGTACGGCTCTTCCAGGATGGGCACCGGGGTCCGCTTGCAGGGAGTGCCGACGGAGGGAGTGGTGATGCCCGGAGTGCGGCCTCTTCGGTGGGCGGTGGCGGTGGTGGCCCTGGCGGGTGTCGCCCTTCCCGTGTGCGCCGCCGGGCTGCATGCCGGACGGCCTGCCCGGACTGCGCGGCCGGCGCTCTTCGTCGGGGCCGGGGGTCACCAGGGCCGCGGGGATGCCGAGGGCAGCTACGCGCCCCTGTCGGTGCTCGCCGCCCCGACCGTCGGCCTGCTCTCCAACACGACCGCCGTCGAAGGGGTGCTGTACTCCACCGCCAGGGGTGCGCGGTACGTCGAGCGCAGCAACGTGCTGCGGTTGCCGTCCGGCGGGTGGCGGTACCTTCCCGCCGGCAGGGGCACGTCCGCCGTGGTCCTGCGGGACCATGCGGCGGCGCGACAGCAGATCGCGCAGAGCCGCGCCTGGCTGGCGGCCGGCCGGGTGCCCGGCAGGACTCCGGTGCAGCGGGCGGCGGCCGAGCGGGCCCTGCTGTCCATGCGCGCCCTGCTCCGGCCGAACGGCGCCGTGGCGGCGGGATGGACCCCCGGCTGGCAGTACTCCTGGCCACGCGACTCCAGCTTCGTCTCGGCCGCGTTCGCGCACACCGGCCATGACACGGAGGCCTATCGGATCCTGCGCCACAGCGCCGCGACCCAGCGCAGGGACGGCACCTGGGAGGCGCGGACGAAGCTCGACGGGTCCGGCCCGCCGGACGGCAGGCGGTGGCAGCTGGATGCCAACGGCTGGGTGCCCTGGGCGACGTGGCAGTGGTACCAGGCGGCCCCTCGGGACACCCGGCGCGCCCGGATGAACGCCCTCTACCCGATGATCCGGAAGGCGGCCGACCGCGCGGCGGCGTCCTTGCGGCCGGACGGGCTGCCCCCGGCCTCCCCGGACTACTGGGAGCTGATGACGACCACGCCGAACATCGGGACGGCCGCTCCCCTGCTCGCCGGGCTCAACGCCTCCGCGGACCTCGCGCGGGAGACGGGCCGGCCGGGCGACGCGGCGCGCTGGTCCGGTGCCGCGCGGCGGCTGTCCGCGGCGATCTCCGCGCGCTTCGCTCCCCTGGGCTATCGGCGCACCGTCGACGGGCGCCACGGGTACGACAGCGCGGTGGCGTTCATGGCGCCTCCCTTCAACGCGGCCCCGGCGGGGCTGCCGCGGGCACTGGACGTCACGTACCGGGCGCTGCTGCTGCCCAACGGCGGCCTGACGCCCGGGAACGACCCGGCCGCGCCGTGGGGCGGGAACGCCTGGACGCCCAGTACGTCGTTCTTCGCGCTCGCGTGGGCCGGTACGGGGAGGACGGCGAAGGCCGAACGGGTGCTGGACTGGGTCCTGTCCAAGCGCAACGCGCTCGGAGAGCTGCCGGAGAAGGTGGACCGGCAGGGGCGGCCCTCGTCCATCGCTCCGCTGGCGTGGACGGGTTCGATCGTCGTGCTCTCGCTCGTGGCGCTCGACGGCGCCGGTGGCAGCACCGGCGCCGTCGACGGCGCTGCGCTGCCCACTCCGCCCTTGCGGTCCTGACGGACACCCCGGCCGCGGACCCGGTGGCCGGGTCTACGGCTGCTGTCCGCCGCGGCCGGGGGCCGCCTGCGTGCGGCCGGCCAGGGCCACCATCCAGGGCTGGACCGCCCGGTGCCAGGGGCCGGCGGGGCGGCCGCCGTCCGGCCGGGATCCGGTCGAGGGGGCCGACGCGATGTGCAGGCCGGCGTCCAGGCCGAGGGCCGCCGCGACGGCCGTGCCGTCCGGCTCGGCCACGGCCGCCGGTGCGCCCGTGTAGAGCATCTGGGACTCGTACC
>NZ_JBEZVK010000114.1:0-12497 GCF_040636955.1 Streptomyces sp. NPDC032472 | reverse complement strand
GGTCCGCATCCGCCTGGCGCACGCGGACGGCACCCTGCGCGCCACCGTCACCGACGACGGCCACGGCGGGGCCGACGCCTCCCGCGGCAGCGGACTGCGCGGCGTCCGGCGCCGGTTGGGTACCTTCGACGGAACCCTTGTCCTGCACAGCCCGCCCGGCGGGCCGACCACCGCGACCCTGGAGATACCGTGCGCGTCGTCCTCGCCGAAGACCTCTTCCTCCTGCGCGACGGGCTGACGCGCACCCTGGAGGACCACGGGTTCCAGGTGGTCGCGGCGGTCGACAACGGCCCGTCGCTGCTGCGCGCCCTGCGCGAGGACGCCCCGGACGTCGCCGTCGTCGACATCCGCCTGCCGCCGACGTTCACGGACGAGGGCCTGCGCGCGGCCCTGGAGGCCCGCAGGGACCGCCCGTCGCTGCCCGTCCTCGTGCTGTCCCAGTACGTCGACCAGCTCTACGCGCACGAGCTGCTGGCCGGAGGCCGGGGCGCCATCGGCTACCTCCTCAAGGACCGGGTCACGCACACCGCGCAGTTCGTCGACGCGGTCCGCACCGTCGCCGCGGGCGGCACGGTCATGGACCCCCAGGTCATCGCCAGGCTCCTGGCCCGCAGCGACGCCCGCGGCACCACCGCGGCCCTGACGCCGCGCGAGCTGGACGTGCTGCGGCTGATGGCGGAGGGGCGGTCCAACGCCGCCGTCGGCCAGTCCCTGCACATCAGCGAGAGCGCCGTCGCCAAACACACCGCGGCCATCTTCGCGAAGCTGCGGATCGAACCGTCCGCCGACGACAACCGGCGCGTGCTGGCGGTCCTGGCGTACCTCAAGCGGTAGGGGACCCGGGACCGCAACCGCGCGACGGCTTGGCAGGGCCTCCCGGCGCCGTGGCGGTTCAGGCCACGGGGTCGGCCGCCAGCTCGATCACCTCTGCGGGTCCCGCTCGGAACGTCGGACTGACGGCATCGGCTTCGATCATGTGCGGAGTGACGTCATGGGCGGCGAGCGCCGCCCTCGACGCCCACCGCTCGATGAGCACGAAGCGGTCGGGGTCGCCGCTCACCCGGTGCAGGTCGTACTGCAGGCATCCCTCTTCGGCGCGCACGAGGGGCGCGAGCCGCTCGAAGGCATCGATCTGCTGCTGGCCGTGACCGGGGAGGGTGGTGATCAGTATGTGGAGGCGTACGGGTTGAGATGGCATGCGTCAGAGCCTAGATCGGCAGTCACGGCAGCGGAAAGGTTTTTCCGATTGCCGGCGGCAGTGCTGCACCTCGGAACGGGCCGCCTCCGACGGAAGCGCCGTACGCCATGGAACCGTCGCGACCCGACGCCCCGCGCACGGCCGGCGCGCCCTGGCCCGATGGCTGCCCTCACGGCGTCGCGGATGACGGTTCGGGGGCCGCCGGGACAGGTCGCTCGCGGCCACGCGGTGGAACAGGTACGAAGCCGGTAGGACGCCCGCACCACCAGCAGCCCGCCCCACAACTCGGGGAAGGCCGGGGTTGAAGGCGGAGCCGAACACCGCCTCCATGCCTATGACCGGCCCCATCGCCGTGGCCGGCAATCGCGCGGAGGCGAGGTTCCGGAACCAGGTCGCGCACCACGAGCCGAGCACCAGGCCGGGAACGGCCACAGCGTGCCGCCGTCCGCGACCGGCGACGCCCCACCGCCGGTCACCGCGCATGGCAGCAGCAGCAGCAGCAACAGCGAGCCGAGGCAGGCGCCGATGCCGCTGCAAACGGTCCAGGCGGAGCCGCCCACAGCCGGCCGGGCGCGCTCCAGCGACCTGCGGTTGACGATGACGAAGTAGACCAGTCGGCGGAGGCGAGGAACCCGAGCACCGCCCCGAACGCCAGGTCGCGTCCACCGTCGGAGCACGCGTCGGCACCAAGTTCGTCGTCGCTAACGAGGCGGTGGAAGCGCTCGCGCCAGGGCAGCGGAAGGCGAGGCCGCGCGGCAGGAGTGGCAGGCGCCGGCGATGCCTCCCGCGAGAACCTCCCACCGCCAGCCGCTCCGGCTGCCCGTGTGCCGCGCCCCGGGAGTTGCGCTTCGCGCGCGTTTGGGTCGATCGCCGGATTCACTGCAAGTACTCAAGACCAGGCCCCCGCTCGCATAGAATCCCTGCTCAAGGAGCCTGCTCCCCGCACGCGCGGGGATGACCCCCACGTTTCGCTGTTTCCGGGGCACTGGTCCGTCTGCTCCCCGCACGCGCAGGGATGTCCCCCTGACGGCGAGTTGCTCCATGACGCCTTGCTTCCGCGCGCCCGCGGCATGACCCCCTGATCATCGTCCGCGGCACCGAGCAGCAGCACTGCTCCCGCACGCGCGGGGATGCCCCCTCGATGTCGTGCATGGGCTGCGTGATGAACTTCTGCTCCCCGCACCCGCGGGGATGACCTCGTGCACTACGCCGTGAAGCGCCTTGACGACCGCTGCTCCCGCACCCGCGGGATGGCCCCTGGTGGACGAGTCGCTTGGCGGGATGCCGGGTAGGGGCCTCGCCCGCCGGGATGACCGCAGCCGCTCTGGTCGGGTGTGGCGCCCGGCCGTAGGACTCGTGCCGTTCGTCGGCGACGCAGGGTGGGGCGGGGTGCCGTGAGGTGGGGATGGCAGGGGTTTTAGGGTGGGCGGGGGCTGACGTGGGTGCAGGGGGGTGTCCCTTGGGGATCCGGCTCAGGCATACCGGGCCCAGACCTGGATACGTTTACGTTTCTCTTCGGGAGTTACCCATGGCGCGTTCGCTCGACGGTCTCGTGTTTGTGCCGGTTGCCGATCAGGCGCCGGGGCAGGTCGGCCGGCAGACCCGGTTCGAGTACCACCAGCAGGACGACCGGATCTGGGCCGAGTACGCCGGCGGGGACGTGGCCCGGGGGTACCTCGTCGGCACCCGCGCAGGCGACGCCATCGACTTCCGCTACGTCCAGCTCCGCCTCGACGGCACCACCGCATCCGGGCACTGCACCTCGCTCGTCACCGAGCTCCCCGACGGCCGCCTCCGCTTGGAGGAGACGTGGACCTGGGAGTCCCAGGCGGGCAGCGGCACGAGCGTGGTCGAGCAGCCGCCCGCCTGAGCAGCCCGGAGGCCCGTCAGAACGTGCGCTCGGTGAACCGAGTCGCCTGGCTGGACGGGTTGGTCAGGTCGACGGTGGTGCCGGAGAGGCGTCCGTCCGGTCCGCGCACCCCGGTGTACCGCCCCACGGGCCCGTGCGACCAGCCGATGGTGAAGTAGATGTTCTGGCCGTCGACGGAGCCGTCCTGCAGGGTGCCGACCGTGTTTCCGGAGGAGACGGTGCCGTAGAGGCGGCCGGCGGCGTCCTGCGTCAGGTCCACCTTCACGGTGGCGTGAGCCTGCGCCTTTGAGCCGCGGATTCACCTGAACGGGGCAGCGGGAGCTGCATTCCCCTGCCATGGCAGGCTGTGCACCGGACTTCGTACTACCGATCGGGGGAAGGGGCGAAATGGGCTTCGCGCTCGAAGGACCGCTGCTGGAAGGGACGCTGGTACGTCTGGAGCCGCTGGACCACCGCCACGCGGCCGGGCTGGCCGCCGCGGCGGAGGAGGAGCGCAGCTCCTACGGCTACACCTGGGTGCCGAGGGCGGCCGAGATCGAGGACTACATCGACGGGCAGCTCGCCCGCGCAGCCGCCGGCACGGTGGCCCCGTACGCCCAGGTCGACCGGGCGACGGGTCGGGTGGTCGGGGCCACGGGCTACCTGGATGCGCGGCCCTGGCCCACCGGGGAAGGCCTGTGCGCCGTCGAGGTCGGCTACACCTGGCTCGCCGCGTCGGCCCAGGGCACCGGCGTGAACACCGAGGCCCATTACCTTCTCATCCGTAACGCGAAAGAGAACTGGGGCGTGGCGCGCCTCGACCTGAAGACGGACGCCCGCAACGAGCGCTCGCGGGCCGCCATGGAACGCCTCGGGGCGCGCTTCGAGGGCGTGCTCCGCAACTGGGCGCGGTCGTGGGCGCCGGGCGAGGACGGCCGGCTCCGGGACTCGGCGATCTTCTCCGTGACGGCGGAGGAATGGCCGGATTGCCGGGCGGGCTTGGAACGCCGCCTCGCACGGGCCCTCGCCCGCCCGTGACGTCCCGGAGGGACGCCCGCCCTCCGCCAGGAGCGCCTCGCGCGCAGTGCGGAGGCCGCGCCGAGACCGTCAGCCTGCTGTCGGCGCCGGCGGAACGGCGTCCTCGCGGGATCGGCCCGTCACCAGCAGCCAGACGGCCAGGGCGGCGAGCAGCATGCTGCCGGCGCCCCACCAGAGCATGTCGTCGTACGCCTTCAGCAGCGCCAGGCTCACCGAAGGCGGCAGGCCGGCGTACTGCAACCGGTTCGCGACAAGGCTGCCGACCAGCGCCGCCCCGAGTGCTCCGCCGATGTGCTGGACCGCGGTGACGCCGGCCGCGGCGCCGCCGGACCACTGAGGGTCGGGCGCGGCCGTCGCGAGGGCGAAGAGAGGGGTGAAGGCCAGGCCGGTGCCCAGCCCGGTGAGCAGCATGCCGGGCAGGACGAGGGTCATGTACGACCCGCCAACGGACTCGAGGCCGCTCAGGGCCACCAGCCCCACGGCCGTCACCACCAGGCCCGTCACGATCAGGACCTGGGGCGCGATCCGCGGCAGCAGTCGGGCGGAGATCTGGGTGGAGCCGATCACGACCGCCGCGACCAGAGGCAGGAACAGCATGCCGGTTATGCCCGGCGCGTAGCCGCGGACGTTCTGCACGTACAAGGGCAGGACGGTGAAGGGGATCAGCAGCCCCACGCCGAACAGCAGCAGCGCGAGCAGGCAGCCGAGGCGGTTGCGGTCCGCGAAGACGGACGGCGGGAGGAGGGGACGGGAGGACCGGGTCTGCCACCACAGGAAGCCCACGATCAGCAGGACGCCCGGTCCGAGCAGGACGAGGTACCCGAGCACGCTCCAGCCGCCCTCGGAGACCCTGTTCAGGCCGTACAGGAGGGCAGCGGGTCCGAGCATCCCGAGCAGCAGGCCGGGGACGTCGGGCCGGACGCCGGCGCTTGCCGAGGCAGCAGGGCGGTCGTGCGGCAGCGCGACCACTGCGCCGATCAGGGCGATCACGGCGAGCGGGACACCGGTGAACAGGGACATCCGCCAGCTCGCCGCCTCCAGGAGCCAGCCGCCCGTGATCAAGCCGACGGCCGAACCCCCGCCGGCGATCGCGGCGTACACCCCGAAGGCCTTGCTGCGCTCCTTCGGGTCGGTGAAGCCGGAGGCCACGAGCGACAGCGCGGCCGTGGTCACCAGCGCTCCGAAGGCGCCCTGCAGACCGCGCGCTCCGATCAGCACGCCGGGTACGGTGGCCGCGCCGCCGAGCACGGACGCGAGCGCGTACCCGACCAGGCCGATGACGAGGATGCGTTTGCGCCCGACCAGGTCCGCCAGGTGCCCGCCGAGCAGCAGCGCGGCGCCGAAGGCGAGCGCGTGGGCGGTGAACAGCGCGCCCAGGGGGCCGGCGGCCAGACCCAGGTCGGCGTGGACCGACGGAGCCGCCCAGCTGAAGTTCGCCGTGCCCATCAGCACCGTCAACTGGGCCAGGGCAACGGCCGCGAGCCCCTTCCAACGCCTGGAGTGCGGTTGCGGGGACCAGGCGCGCGGCGGCGGCCCGAACCCCTGCCCCGGGCCGGAGTGCGCCGGTGCGGTCGGGGCGTACGCGGGCGGCGGCGGCACAGGCTGGGACGGCAACGGCAACGGCAACGGCAACGGCGACCGCGACTGCGACGGCGACCGCGGCTGCGACGGCAGCGCGGGCTCGGAGGAGCGGTCGGACCCCCCGTCCGCATCACCCCCGCCCGCCCCCGCGCTTCCGCCCCCCGCCGGCACATAGTCCAGCAACCGGGCCGCATGCCGCCCCAGTTGCGCCAGCACGCTCCCCGGCAGCCACTCCCCGGCCTCGTCCCCCGCGGTCCGCTCGGCCACCTCCCGCGGCGTGGGCCGCGCGCCCGGGTCCTTGTGCAGGCAGGCGCCGACGAGGTCGACGAGCGCATCCGGCACCCCGTTCAGGTCCGCCTCCTCCTCCGCGACCCGGAAGAGGTGGGCGTTCAGCCCGGTGTCCGGGGCGCCGAACAGCAGGCGCCCGGTGGACGCGTACACGAGGACCGCACCCAGGCAGAAGACGTCGCTGGCAGGCGTGAGCGGCAGGCCCCGGACCTGTTCCGGCGACATGAAGCCGGGGGAGCCGATCAGCATGCCGGTGCGGGTGTGCAGGCTGTCGCCGGCCAGGCTGTCCATCGCGCGGGCGATGCCGAAGTCGATGACGCGGGGCCCGTCGACCGTCACGAGCACGTTGGACGGCTTGAGGTCCCGGTGGATCAGGCCGGCCCCGTGCACGGCCTCCAGGGCGAGGGCGAGCCGGTTGGCGAGGGTGCGGACCGAGTACTCGGGCAGCGGGCCGAAGTCCTCGGCGACCACGCCGTGCAGGTCCGGACCCGGAATGTACTGGGTCGCCACCCAGGGCACGGCGGCCTCGGGATCCGCGTCGAGCACGGCCGCCGTCCAACTCCCGCCCACCCGCCGCGCGGCAGCCACTTCCCGGGCGAAACGCCGGCGGAACTCCGGATTCCCGGCGTGGTCGGCCTGTACGACCTTCACGGCCACGGTACGCCCGGCCTCGGAACGCCCGAGGTACACCAGGCCCATGCCGCCCGCGCCCAGCCGGGCGATCAGGCGGTACGGGCCGATGCGGCGCGGGTCTTCGGCGATCAGCTGCTCCACGGCAGCAAGGTAGTCCAACTCTGCGCGCCGGCAGGGCCGGTTGGCCGATCCCTTGGTCACGATCTGCCGGCCGAACCCCTGCCCCGGCTCCCCCCAGCCCCGCTATCGTCGGGGCGGGGGTGGCGCATGCGTCGTGGAGTGCTCAAGGGCGTGTCGCTCGCCGGCGTCGTCGCCGCGGTCGCCGTACTCGCCTCACTGGCCGCCAACGCCGCCACGGCGCAGGAGCGTTGGCCCGGAGTTCTGGACCGGGTCCGGCAGCAGCCGTGGTGGTGGGTCGGCGGTCTCGGGGCCGTGGCCGTCCTGGCCGCGTCCGTGGCGGCCTGGCGGCAGGAACGCCCCTCGGCGGGGGCCGCGGACCCGCCGCCACCGCCCGCCCCGCCGGTCCCGGAATGGGTGGTCGACCGTACGGAAGGGGACCGGGCGGTCGCCGCCGTGTGCAGCAGGCGCCGCCGCGGAGCCGTGGCGATCACCACCTCGCTGGAGGGCGCGGGCGGCTTCGGCAAGACCACCCTGGCCAAGGCGGTGTGCGCCCACCCCCGCGTCCGCAGGCGCTTCCGCGGGCGGATCTACGTGGTCACCCTCGGGCGGGACCTGCGCGGACGGGCCGCCGTGGCCGCGAAGGTGGCCCAGGTGACCCAGTACATCACCGGGGACACCAGGACCTTCGACGACCCGCACCTGGCCGGCGCGCACCTGGGCCGGCTGCTCGACCAGCGGCCCCGCACCCTGCTCGTCCTGGACGACGTGTGGGAGGAGGAGCAGCTCGCACCCTTCCTCCAGGGAGGCGGGCGCTGCGTACGGCTGGTGACCACCCGGATCCCGGCCCTGCTGCCGCCCGGTGCCGCACGGGTCCGGGTGGACGAGATGTCCCCGGCGCAGGCGCGGGCGGTGCTGGCCTGGGGGCTGCCGCCGCTGCCGGAGGACCTCGTACGGGCTCTGCTGCGGGCCACCGGCCGGTGGGCGCTGCTGCTGCGCCTGACCAACCGGCTGATCGCCGGCCAGGTCGCGACCGGGGCCGATCCCGCCGCCGTCGCCCGGGAGGCCCTGGACCGCCTGCGGGTGCACGGGCCGGCCGCGGGGGAGGGGCGGGGGCCCGTCGACGCCTTGGACCTCGACGATCCGGGGCGCCGGGCCCGGGCCGTACGGGCCACCGTGGAGGCCGCGACCAGCCTGCTGCCCGCGGGCGGCGCCGCGCGGCTGGCCGAACTCGGCGTGTTCGTCGAGGACGAGTCGATCCCCGTCCCGCTCGTCGCCCGGCTGTGGGCGGCCACGGGCGGGCTGTCCGAGTCCGAGGCCCGCGCCCTGTGCGCCGTACTGGACCGCCTCTCCCTCGTGTCGCTGAGCCCCCAGGACGGCGGCCGGGCCGCCCTGCACGACGTCCTGCGCGACTACCTGCGCGGTGAGCTGGGCGGGGCGGAACTGCAGCGGCTGCACGGGATCCTCGCCGACACGGTGGGGGACGAGCCCTGGACGCTGACCGACGGCTACCTGCTGGACCACCTGATCGAGCACCTGCTCGCCGCCAGCCGCCCCCGGCAGGCGCAGACGGTCGTGGAGGACATCCGCTGGGTGGAGACCCGCCTGCACCAGCGCGGGCCGTCGGCACCCTGGCAGGACGTCCGCCGCATCCCGACCGCAACGGCCGCCGCCCTGGCCCTGGAGCTCAACCGCATCGCCCACCTGCTGGGCCCGATCGAGCCCGCCCCCGCCCTGACCGCCACGCTGTACAGCCGGCTCCAGCACGAGTCCCACTGGGGGGCCCAGATCCGCTACCGCCGCCACGAACCGGCGCTGCGGCCGCTGCTGAGCAACCGCTGGGACCTGCCGGACCTGCCCGACGGCCGACTGCTGCGCACTCTGACCGGTCACACGGCCCGGATCAGGGCGATCGCCGTCGCCCCGAGCGGGGACCGGCTCGCCACCGCCGACGCGGACGGCACGGTCCGCCTGTGGGACGTGGAATCCGGCCGGTGCCTGAGGGTCTTCGAGACCGGCGCCCGGGTGGTGAACGCGGTCGCGCTCTCGCGGGACGGCCGATGGCTGGCCGTGGGCGGCGCCGGTCCCCGCCTGACGGTGTGGAACACGGCCACCGGTGCGCGCGCCGCCGAACCCGCGGGCCACCGGCTGGCGGTGAACGGCATGGGGTTCGCCCCGGCCGGCTCCTGGCTGGCCACGGGCAGCGGGGACGGCACCGTACGGCTGTGGGAGCCGGGCACCTGGCGGTGCACGCGCGTCCTGGACGCCGACGGACCGGTCTACGCGATGCAGGTCGGCGAGGGCGGCGGCGGGCCCGGCGAGGCCGGTGGGGGCGGGGAGAGCGGTGCGGGTGGCGCGGGTGGTGCATGGCTGGCCACCGCCGACAGCACCACCCTCCGGCTCTGGTCCACGGACACGTGGACCCTCACGGACTCGATGGGCATCCGCCACACGACCAAGCCCGTCTTCGCCGTCCTTCCGGGCGCAGACACGGCCGTGACCGGCAACGTCGTGCGCGTCGACGCGTTGCGGTTCGGGCAGCGCGCGTGGAACCGTACGCTCGCGACCGACCTGGTGGGGCTCCAGGCCCTGGCCGTCGCCCCGGACAGCCGGTGGCTGGCCGCCGCGGACCGGAACGGGGTCCAGCTGCGCGACCTCGTGAACGGGACGCTCATCGCCCACCTGCGCACCCGCAACACCTCCGCCCGCACCGTGGCCTTCGGCCCGGACAGCTCCTGGCTCGCCACGGGGGCCGAGGACGGCGCCGTACAACTGTGGGCCGTCCGGGGTAGCTTCGCCTCCGGGGCCGCCACCCACTCAGAACCCCAGTCCGCCGTGGCCTTCGCCCCGCACGGCAGCTGGCTGGCCACGGGCACGGGGCGCGGCGCCGTACACGTCTGGGGCCGGGCGACGGGCCGGCGGACCACCGAGCTGTCCTACGACGTCGCCTCCACGGTGCGCGCCGTGGCCGTTGCCGCCGACGGCTCCCGGCTCGCGGCCGTGCGGGAGAACGGGCCGGTACGGGTGTGGGACACGGGCCGGTGGACCCACACCGACCTGCCCGGCACCGCGTACGGGGCCGCGTTCGCCCCGGACGGGAGCTGGCTGGCGGCGGCCCTCGCGAGCGGCGACGTCGTCCTCTGGGGCTCCGGGGCGTGGCAGCGCCGCACGCTGACCGGGAACGGCGCCGGGCTCCGCGCGGTCGCGGTCACCCCGGACGGGTCGCGGCTCGCCACCGGCGATGCGAACGGCACCGTACGGATCTGGTCCACCGCCACGTGGACCGCCGGACCGGACCTCGCCGGACACCGCGGCGCCGTACGGTCCCTGGCGGGCTCTCCGGACGGCAGCCGCATCGCCTCGGCGGGCCAGGACGGCACGCTGCGGATCTGGGACACGGCGACGGGGGCCTGCCTGCACACCCTGACCGGGCACGACGGGCCGGTCAACGCGGTGGCGGCCTCCCCGGACGGGGTCTGGCTGGCCACCGCCGGCGAGGACGGGACCGTACGCCTGTGGGACGCCCGCACCAGCTGCCCCGCCACCGCCCTGCGCACGGAAGCCCCCCTGCGCTCCTGCGCCTGGAGCCCCGAGGGCACGGACCTGGCCGCCGCCGGGCTCGGCGGCCTCTACCTCTTCCAACTCCACACCTGACGGGCCGTCGGGCCGGTGGTGACGATGGTGATGCCGCCACTGACGGCATGCGATGTCGTACCCGCCTGACACGATGACGGGCATGGAACCCGCACATGCGCCCGACGGCCTCGACGGCCTCGACGGCCGCCCCTGGACCGACCTCTCCCATGCCTACGGCAGCGCCGAGGACCTGCCCGAGCTGCTGCGGACCGTGGCCGGGGCCGACGAGGGCGCGGCGCAGGACGCCCTGTCGACGCTGCACGAGAGCGTGCTGCACCAGGGAACCGTCTACTCCGCCTCCGCGGAGGTCGTCCCGTTCCTGGCGAGGCTCGCAGCCGCCGGCCACCACACGGCCGACGTCCTGATCCTGCTCGGCGGCATGGCCGAGAGCGAGGACGAGCACGACATGGCCCCGGAGGCGGTCCGGGCGGCCGCGGCCGGGCAACTCCCGCTGCTCCTGCCCCTGCTCGACGACCCCGACCCGGCGGTCCGGCAGGCCGCCGCCTGGACGGTGTCCCACACCCGGGCCACGGAAACCGCATTGCCCCTCCTCCTCACGCGCTGGGAACGGGAGTGCGCGGCCCCGGTGCGCGCAGAGCTCCTGTCCGGCATCTCCCGCCTCGACCGGCAGACGGCCGCGGCCCTCGCCGCGACAGCCCTGGAGTCGGCCGCTCCGGCCGAGCTGCGGCTCGCCGCCGTCTTCGCCTGCCTGGATGCGGAGGTCCCCTGGACCGAGGCCCACGGCAAGGCGATGCTCTCCCTCCTCCCGGCCGACGAGCTGATGACCGGCAGGCTCGACCTCGAACGCAAGGAGCCCCTGACGGCGGTCGTGGAAATCCTGCTCGACCGCGGCACCGCTGCGGACCGGGAAGCCGCGTTCGCCCTCGTGGACGCCGCCCTGGTGGACGCCCGACCCGAGCTGCGCTCCGAGGCCCTGTGGGCGGCCGACCGGGCCTGCACGCTGTCGCGCAGCGCACCGCAGCGCCTGTTGCCCGCCCTCCTCTCCACGGCGGTGGACGAGGGCTCCGTGGTCGCCGTGACCTCACTCCTGGGTCGTCTGGGCCCGGCAGCCTCCGGGGCCGCGTCCCTCCTGACCCCGCTCGCGGGCCGCAACCCCGGCGAGCAGGACGACGACTCGGACCGGGCCTTGGCCGCGCTCGTGCTGGTGGCCCCGGAGCAGGCCGCCCCGCTCCTGGCCCGCGCACTCGCCCACCGGCCGCGCGCCCTGGACGCCGCCGCGGGGCTTCGCGTACCGGCCGACGCGCCGTTCCCGTACCACGAGGACCTTCTGGACGCCGTCCGCCACCGCCTGGCCCGCCCCGAGACCTTGGAGGGCAATGAACCGGGGCAGCTGACCCGCCTGTCGGCCGGATGGGGCACGCGAGCCGCAGCAGCCCTGCCAGACCTCTACGCGGCCCTCCCGCACCACCCCGGCCACGCCGCTTCCGCCATCGCCGCCATCGCCGCCGACTGCACCCCTGCCGAGCGCGCCCGGGCGGCCGAAGCCCTCCGCGCCACCGCGGAGAACGGCTCCCTCGGGGCGGCCGAGGCCCTGTACGACCTCACCGGGGAGGACGCCCCGCTCCTGCACCGCCTCGCGCAAACCCTGACCGGCAGTTCCCCCGAACGCGCCCACGCCGCGGCAACGGCGGGCGCATTGGGACCGCGCGCCCGATCCCTCGCCCCGGCGCTGCGCGCGGCCCTGACAGGCCCGGCCGGCGGCACCACCACCCCGGCCCTGGACACCGACACCGCGCTCGCAGCGGCGCTGTGGCGGATCACCCAGGACACCGACACGGTGCTTCCCGCCCTGGAGTCGGTCTTCGCCCGGGCGGAACAGAATCCCTGGTCCCAGTGGTCCGCCGCCCGAGCAGCCCGGGCCACGGCACTCCTGGGCCCGGCCGGAAGGCCGCTGACACCCCGTCTGCAGCCCCTCCTCGACCGCCCGGCCGCGGCGGCGGCGGCAGTGACCGCCCTGGCAGCGGTGGCGGACCCCACCAGCCTGGACTTCGCGGCCCTCGCCGCAGCGGCCTTGACCGCAGCAGAAACCGACGCCGACCCGATGGGCGCCCTGGAGGCCATCGAAGCCCTGAACCCCGACACCCTCCCGCCCGCCCACACCCAACGCCTGATTTCCCTCGCCGAATCCGACGCACG
>NZ_JBEZVK010000113.1:0-12697 GCF_040636955.1 Streptomyces sp. NPDC032472 | reverse complement strand
GCACCTCCCCGACAGCGCGTCGGGGCAACCCCCACCAGGCCTTCTGCACCACCCCTCAGGCACCGGGGGTCATGGGCCGCTTGTAGTACCGCCACGGGAACCATCCCGCGCCTACCGGAATCCAGCCTTCGGACTGCATCCGCCGGTGTCGCGCGACGGAGGGGAGCGCGACCCGGCAGTGCTCCCAGGGCTGGCCTGACGCCTCCACCTCGTGGAAGAAGGGGCCGTAGCCGACCATGTGCCAGCCGTCGCGGCCGGCCTCCTCCAGGGCGGCCATCTCGTTGAACGCGGACAACCCGCTGAGGGTGCGGCGCTTCGGGGCGTTCGGCCCTTCGGCGGGCGGTGCCGACGCGCCCGGGCCGACGGCCTTGGCCGCGAAGCGCTGCTGGGCGGCTTGGCGGCTCACTCCCAGGACGCGGCCCACCGTGTCCCAGCTGTGCCCGGCGGCCCTGGCGCCCTGGACGGCCTCGCGCAGCAGCCGGCTCGCCTCCTCGGCGCCGACGCGCGACGCGTCCACCAGGCGCAGGTACCCGTGGGCGTCGTGTTCCAGTGAGTCGGCCAGCCCCTCGGGGGCGCCGAGGACGGCTGCGGCGATACCTTCCCGGATCCGGTCCATCTCGGCCGGGTGGAGCAGTGGTTCGTCGGTCATCGGCGTGCTCCCGCAAGGGGTTCGAGAGCGTCGAGGGCGGCGGCCCTGGGTGCGGGGGCGGGAGGGACGTCGTCGTCCTCGTGCCGGGTCTTCGAGTTCAAGATCAACATGCGTCAAAGAAACCTTGACGGCGCCGACTTGTCAAGAATTTCTTGACGCGCCTGTGCCGCGCCGCCGTCTGGCGGCCGACCGCCCTGTCCCGGCGGAGCCGGTCGGCCCGGTCAGGCGCTTCCCCGTCGAAGGTCGGGCAGAACAGAGGCCGTTGGCGGTGTCGGGCGAGGTGTGGGGCGGGCGCCCCGGCAGCCGGCCGTACGGGTCGGCTCGGCCGCGGAGATCGCAGGGCTTGGACCCGCCCGCACCGTCGGGCATGGCGGCGCGGGCGGGTTCAAAGCGCGAGGCGGGGGTGGTCAGATGCCCGTCTCCGGCTCTCCCAGGGTGGATGCCCCGGGGGATCCAGCGGTGTCGCCGCGGGCCTGTTCCTCCTCGGCCCGGGCCGTGGCGCCCGCCACGAAGGTGTTGTGCGCTTCGACCGGGGTCATGCGGCTCGCGCCCGCCGGCTCGCCCGACGCCTTTCCCCCGAGTTCGTGCTGTTGCTTGTGCTGCGCGATTTCGATCCTGCGGCGCTGCTGCCGTGTCGTCTTGGGGATGGTCAGGGTGAGGACACCGTCATCGAGGCGCGCGTCGCAACGCTCGGGATCCGCTCCGGCCGGCAGGCTCGTCCGGTACATGAAGCCGGCCCGCCGACTGCTGAGGACCTTGCCGTGATGTTCCTCGGACAGTTCGCCGCTGACGATCAGCTCCTCGCCCTCGACCTCGACGTCGATGCTCTCGGCCGGGTAGCCGGGCAGTTCCAGCTTGAGCGTGTACGAGTCGTCGTCCTCCGCCTCCTCGGCCTTCGGCAGCCAGGTCCCGCTGCCCCCGGCGGGTGCGGCGGCCTGCTCCAGGAACCGGCCCATCTGGTCCCACATGCTCTCGAACTCCGCGAACGGGTCCCGTCCATGCAGCACTGCACCCGGACTGCTCCCGTGGCGTCGGATCGGCAGTACCATCGCCGTCACCTCCCGTGATGATGCCGGGTGGCGGGAGCGCCTCCCGGTACAGGGCGACTAACCGCACCATCTGCGGCTAAACCGGCATGGCCCGCCGTTCTCTGCGGGCCGGGAGGGCCGGGAGGGCCGGGAGGGCCGGGAGGGCCCGGGAGGGGCCGGGAGGGGCCGGCGAGAGGCCGGAGGGGCGACTCCACGCCTCGCCTCCGCGTTCGCGGCCCGGCCTCTCACTAGCCTGGCCCCATGACTGCCTCCGCCGAGCCCGGCCGGGCCGACGTCCCCGCCCGGTACACGATCGTGCTGCACCCGGGACCGCCCGCCGAACCGGGTTCCGAAGCCGAACGCGACCGCGAGACCGTCCTGCGTACCGCCCGGGTCGAGGCCACCGGCGCGCTCGGCGTTTCCGGCTATCCACGCTACGCGGGTGAGGGGGTGCAGGCCGAGATCGACCCGGAGACGCGGACCGTCGAAGCGGTGACCGTGGACGGCGCCGAACTTCCCTTCGGCTGGACCGCCGGGCTGGCCGAGGACGCCCGCCCGGACTGAGGAACGGCGGCGGCAGGCGCTCAGAGCAACCGCAGCGCCGCCTCGCACGCGTGGCACCGCCGGTCCTCCAGTGGGGCCGGGTACCACGGCTCACCCGGTGCCGCCGGCCGGTAGTGCGCGTGCTCCATCGGGTCGGTGTCCTTCCCGCACAGCGTGCGGGGCGCCGGGTCCTCCGGTACGTCGGGATCGGCGCCGGCGGCATGCACGCGGACCACGACGGGCTCGACGCCGTCGGGGCCGATGGCCCGGTCCGGTTCCAGCTCGAACAGGACGATGATCGATCCCATACCCGCAGAATGCGGCACCGCGGACGGTTCCACACCACGGGGCGGCCGTCCGTGGGCCGGCCGGGGCGCGGCCGTTCAGCAGTGGTTGACGGCCACGGGGTGGTTCTCGTACGGGCCGTACCCCGGGAAGGTGGCGGTCGCTGCGGGGGCGACCTCCCGGCAGATCGACGCGCTGCCGTCGCGGTAGAGCACCTGGAGGGTGTAGGGGCTGCCGCAGCCGTTGAAGACGGAGGTGTAGCGCCAGGTCTCGGACCAGCCGGCACACGTCGGCGCGATGCCGGAGGCCGGCGTGGCGGCGGTGAGCCGGAAGGTGTCCCGGGTGGTGACGGGGGCGTCGGCCCAAGGCCGCAGGAGGCGGTTCGCGCCCTCCTCCCACGTGATCGTTCCGTCGGCCTTCTTCACCAGGTACTTGTACTCGACGGGGGAGCCGGAGGCGACGACGCCGTCGGCAGCCCAGGTGGGGTAGCCGCGCGCATCGAGGGGCACGGCCCGTGCCGGATCCCAGGACCCGAGCGCCGGAGTACTGCCGACGGCGAACACCTGGTCGCCCCACTCGGTGCCTGCGGTCACCTGGAAGTGGATCGGCGCACTCGCCGGGACGTCCGCGGCGGCGGACGGCGAAGCGCCGGAGAGGAGCGCGGCGGCCAGCGCTGCCGCCGCGCTGACGGTCGCGCGTCGGCGTCCCGGTCCCTGCATGGATTCGGGTCCCTTCGTGGGTGGTTGAGGAGTGGCCTCACCCTATCCACGCCTGCAAAAGCTTGCAGCAATTTTCAGAAAACTTCCGGTGGTGAATGTCACGGCACGCCTCAGGGCAGGAGAGGGCGACGTAAATACGGCGTGCTCAGCGACGCGGGGTGGGCACGAGGCGCAGGAGGGTGTGCAGGACGGCGTCGATGGTGTCGTGGGCGGGTTCGTCGGACACCTGGGTGAGGAGACGGGCGAGGGTGCGCAGGAGCGCGGGGGAGGCCATGACCCGGGGGTGCAGGAGGGGGCGGAAGCCATAGCGGGAGAACACCAGGTCGCCGGCGAGGTTGCCGAGGCGGTAGTAGCGGCCCCAGCGGCGGCGGATCTGGGCCGGGTACTGCTGCAACGCGTGTTCGCGTCGTGGTCCGGCGGGTCGCGCGAGGGCCAGGACGATGGTGTCGGCGGCGACCTCTGCGGCTTCCATGGCCTGGGCGACGCCTTCGCCGCTCCAGGGGCTGACCATGCCGGCGCTGTCGCCTACCAGGAGCAGTCCGCCCCGGTACTGCGGGCGCCGGTTCAGGCCCATGGGCAGGGGTGAGCTGCGCAGTGGCGAGTCGGCGTTGTCCTCGCGTAGTCCCCACTGCTCGGGGGTGCGCCGGAGCCAGTGTTCCAGTGCGGCGCGCAGGTCGACCGGCCGGTGGTGGCGGTGTTGTGGCAGGGCGCCGAGGCCGACGTTGACGCGGCCGTCTCCGAGCGGGAACACCCAGCCGTATCCGGGCAGGTCCCGTCCGGTGCCGGGGCAGCGCAGGTCGGCCCACAGTTCCAGGTACGGGTCGTGGGTGCGGGCCGGGCTGCGGTAGTAGCGGCGGGCGGCGGCCGCGACGGGCCGGTGCGTGTCGCGTTGCAGTCCCAGGGCCAGAGCCGTACGTGCGGAGGCCCCGTCGGCCGCGACGACGAGCGGCGCCCTGTAGCGCACCGGCTCCCCGTCCGGCCCTCGGGTGGCGGAGACCCCGACGACGCGGCCGGCCCGGTCGGTGAGCGGGGCCGTCACCTTGACCCGGGTGTGCAGGCGGGCGCCGGCGGTACGGGCGTGCGCGGCGAGGAGGTCGTCGAAGTCGTGGCGGCTGCGGGTCAGCCCGAAGTCGGGCACGGTGCCCAGGCGGGGCCAGTCCAGTTCGACCTGCTGTCCGCCGCACACCCAGCGCATGCCCCGGTTGCGCATCCAGCCCGGCGCGTTGATGTCGATGCCCATGCGCACCAGCTGGTGGACGCCGCGGGGAGTGAGACCGTCGCCGCAGACCTTTTCCCGGGGGAAGTCGCTCTTCTCCAGCAGCAGGACGTCCACACCCGCGCGTGCCAGGTGCACCGCGGCGGCGGAACCGGCAGGTCCCGCGCCGACCACGATGACCTGCGCCTCCTCGCCGCCGGTGCCGTCCGGCAGCGGTCGGCTCGGGTCGGGGGTGCTGTTGCCGCCTGCGACCTTGCGATCCGTGCTCACACCACCACTATGCGCGCCCGGCACCGAGACGACTACGCAGCAGGGCCGAGAGCCCGGCGCGTCGTTCGCCGCGCCCGTCCGGAGCCGATGCGCAGGGCGCCGTGGCGCTGCGGGTTGGCGGCCCGGCGGCCGGGAAGACGCTACGGGCGCACGCTGGCCGCACCGCGCGGCCGGCAGCCAGGACAGCCACCCGGGCGGTACCGGAGAGGAGCACGAGATGAGTCGGCAAAGGCGCAAGGACGAAGACGCGTTCGCGAGGGCGCGCGACGAAGCGGAACCCGGAGCCCACTCCGGATCCGAGAGCCAGGCGCACGAGCGCACCGTTCCCGGCACGGCCGGCGCGCGGGAGGGCTACCACCGGGCGGGCACGGGCAGCGGCGAGCCGCTGAAGGGCGTCGAGGCGGAGCAGGACCGGCCGGCCCGCGAGGCTGGGGACGAGGCCGGGGGCGGGAGCCGCGGCGGACGACGCCGGCGGGGCGGCGGGCCCGGCCCCTCGGACCGGTGAGGAGGCGGGCATGCACGTCACCCCGGACCAGGTCCGCGCGCTGCTGGATCCGGCGGGCCGGGACCACTCGCTGGTCTTGCTGGAGGGCCGCACCGAGGTGGTCCCCACGGCCCGCCTGACCTCGCCCCGCTACGCCGGGGCCGTCGAGGTCGTCTCCGGCCGGGACCTCGCCGACGCCCTCGGCTCCTCCGGCTCCCCGGCAGCAGAGGACCTGGACGCGCTGACCGCACGGCTGGACACCGCGATCACGGCCCTGGGCGCCTGAGCGGCACACCCACGGCCGCCGAAACGCCCTTGGGCCGTCGGTTGCGAGCCGACGACCCAAGGCCGTGCGGGGTCAGTAGCCGGTGCTGCCGTAGATCCGCTGGCCGTCGTAGGTGCCGCCTTGGCAGTACCAGTAGCCGTCGCTGTGTTTGACCGGGTATCCGTGGCCGTACTTGCAGTCCCCCCAGGACACCTGGGGTGCTGCCGCCGCTTCGGCCGTGAATGACGCCGTGGCGCTCATTCCTGCGAAGGCCAGGGTTGCGAAAGCCAGGCCGAGTGTTCGCCTGAGGCGCATGGCCTACTCCTCTCGGGTTAGCCCGTTCGGGTCCTTCCAGCATGGCGGCGCGACGTGTCTGCGGGCGCGCGTGGTTACTCCAAACGGGTGATTTCGGAGCACTCTCTTGTGCCGGAGAGCCAGGCAGCACCGCGGCAAGCGGGCCGTCCGGACGGTACGTTTCCCGAAGCGCCGGTGTGACGTGAGAGGGAAGGCCAGTGGGCTGGTTCGTCAATGCCGTGGGTTTCGTCTCGGTGCTGTACATCCTGCGGGACGTCTTCCACACGCTGTGGCACCCCACGCGCCACGGCGGGCTGAGTCGGCTGGTGATGTCGCTCCTGTGGAGGCTGACGGCCTCGCTGAGGGGCGGACGCCGCGCCTCCGGGCTGGCGGGACCGGTGGCGATGGTCACGGTGGTCGCCGTGTGGGCCCTGGTCGTGGTGGTGGGCTGGGCGCTCATCTACTGGCCGCACATGCCGGAGGACTTCACCTATGCCGTCGGGCTGCGGCCCGCGGAGCACGCGGATTTTCTCGACGCGCTCTACATCTCCCTGGTCCACATCTCCACGCTCGGCCTGGGCGACATCGCGCCCGCCGAGGGCTGGCTGCGCATCCTCGCCCCCTTGGAGGCCGTGGTCGGTTTCGTCCTGCTGACGGCGACGGTGTCGTGGACCCTCGGCATCTACCCGGCCCTGGCCCGGCGCCGGGCGCTGGCACTGCGCCTGTCGCACCTGTCGTGCACGCACCCCACGACGGAGCAGATCGACACCGACGCGGGAGCGGCGGTCATCGACAGCCTGGCCGCCGGAATCTCCGTGATCTCCGTCGACTTCATGCAGTACGCGGAGTCGTACTACTTCCATGACGGGGACGACCGTACGTCCCTGGCCCGCAACCTCGCGTACGCCGACAACCTCGCCGGCCAGGCAGCCGGCGCCCGGCTGCCGGACGTCCGGCTCGCGGGCGCCGTACTGCGCGCCGCGCTGGAGGACCTCGCCGTCATTCTGGACGAGCGCTTCCTCCACACCAGCGGAACGCCGCGGGAGGTGTTCGACGCCTTCGCACAGGACCACGCACCCCGCACCGGCCGGTGACGCCGGGGGAGCGGGTCCCTTGACCGGGGCATGTGCCCGCGCGGAGACTTGTTTACGTAGTACGCGTGCCTCGTAGGTGTACGCCGATCCCCCGAGCGCCCCTTTCCGCGCGGGGCGCGTAACAGAGGGGAGGCCGCGATGGCTTTCCATGCCCTGCACGACCGCAACCCCGGCACCCTCCGCCCCCGGTTCTGGCTCGAGGTCGCCCTGGGAGCACTCTCCGGGCTGCTCCTCCTCGTCACGCTCCTCTGGCACGACTGGATCGAGCTCCTCTTCGGCGTCGAGCCCGACGCCGGCAGCGGAGCCCTCGAGTGGCTCATCGTGTCCGTCACCGCCCTGGTCACCGTCCTGTGCGCGCTCGGCGCACGGCTGGAATGGCGCAGGGCGCACCCGGCCGCCGCGCACGGCACGCGCTAGCGGGGACCGGGCCGAAGCGAGAGGAGGACCGCCATGCCCGAGGACGTGAGGGACCTCATCAGGCAGGCACCGCTGAGTTTCGTCGGTACGGTCACCCGGCTCGGTGACACACGGGTGGCGGACGTACCGGCCGACGAGCGGACCGCCGTGGTCAAGGTGGACGTGGTGCTGCACGCACCCGACGCCTTGAAGAACCTCGCCGGCAGCGAGGTCACCGTACAGCTGTCGGACGAGCTCGACCTGCCGGCCGTCGGCGATGCGGCCGCCTTCTTCACCCACGAGGCGGTCTACGGCGAGGCCCTGGCCGTCAAGGAAGTCGGACGGGTGTCCCCGGACGTCGTCCGGCCCAACATCGCGCGCGCCGCGACGACCGCCGACGCGATGCCGTTCTCCGCGCTCCAGCGCGACATCGAGGACGAGGACATGGTGTCCCACGCGGACGAGGCGGACGCGGTGGTGGTCGGCGTGGTCGTCGGCCTGCAGCAGGCAACCCGCGCGCAGGCGGGGAGCGGCGAGTCGCCGAACGTCACCGAGCACACGCCCGACTGGTGGCTCGCACAGCTCGACGTGAGCCACGTGGAGCATGGCGAGCTCACCCCGGGGCGGATCACCGTGCTCTACCCCAACAGCCGGGACATCCACTGGTACTCGGCTCCGAAGCCGAAGGCCTCGCAGGAGGGAATGTGGCTGCTGCACGCCACCGAGGGCGACCTGGCGGCGTGGGCCCCGTTCCAGATCCTCCACCCGGACGACTACCAGCCTGCGCAGAAGCTCGAAACGCTGCAGGCAGCACGGAGGTGAGCGGGCATGCCCACGCTCAAGGTCGTCGACATCACCCCCGCCGCACTGAGCGGCGACCGCTCCCAGGACGCCGAGCCCGACCTCGCCGTCAACCCCGAGGATCCCCGACAGATCGTCGCGAGCGCGTTCACCCTCGACCCGATGCGGGGCCCCCTCGCCCCGGTGTACGTGTCGACCAACGGCGGGGACACGTGGGTCCTGCGGAACGTCGTCCCCGGCGCCACCTCGACGCAGGGCACAGGAGACCTCTCGATCAGCTTCGCGTCGAAGGGCGGCGCCCTCTACGCGGGCATCCTCAACGCCAAGGCCCGGCGCCTGGAGGGCGTCCTGCGCATGCAGATCCTGCGCTCCCCGGGCGTCTCCTCTACGGCACCCATGGAGGTCCTGGTTTCCCGGGACGCACCGGACCAGCCCTGGCTCGTGGCCGGGAGCACCGGCGCCGGCCCCGCCCGCGACCGGGTGTACGTCGGCAACAACGACATGGGACGGCGGCCCCGGTCCGCCGCCGTAGAGGTCTCCGACGACGCCCGCACGGCTCCGGCGCCCGCCGGGTTCACGCAGAACCGGGTCGAACAGCGCACCCCCTTCGGTCAGGACGGGCCGCCGGTACGCATCGCGCTCCACCCCGACGGCACGGTCTACGCGGCTCACGAGAGCTGGCGGAACGCCGTCGAGGCCGGCGGCGGCATCCTGAACGTCACCTACGACGTCGTGGTCTCCCGGGACGACGGCGGAGGCGTCGGGGCGAACGCCTTCCAGGACCTGAAGGACGCCGACGACTCGGCCATCGGCCAGCGGGTCGTGGTGGACCGGACCGAGCGGTTCAACGGGGAGATGGGCCAGGAGCGCCTCGGCGGCGACCTCGCGATCGCGGTGGACCCCGCGGACGCGGCCGGCGTCTGGGTGGCCTGGTGCGACCGGGTGGGCGGGCAGCTGGGCTGCACCCTGCACGTACGCCACTCCACCGACCGCGGCCAGACCTGGTCGGACGACGACGTGCGCACCGTCATCAACGCCAAGAACCCGGCGCTGGCCGTCAACACGGACTCCCTCCTCGGGCTGGCCTACCAGCAGTTCAAGGACGGGCAGTGGATGACGGTGCTGGAGCTGACCGCCGACGACTGGCAGACCCCGGCCGAACGCCACCTGCTGCACCAGTCGTCGGCCGCCGTGCCCGTGGCGCGCTTCCTGCCGTACCTCGGCGACTACATCCGCCTGCTGGCGGTCGGCCGGGACTTCTACGGGGTGTTCTCGGGCAACAACACGCCCGACCCGGCCAACTTCCCGGAGGGGGTGACGTACCAGCGGCGCGCCGACTTCGTCAGCCACCAGCTGCTCGACCTCGACAACGTCACGCGGGTGCCACCGTCGATCGACCCGTTCTTCTACCACTACACGCGGGCCGCGTAGGCCCCGTGGTTGCCATGGTTGAGGCGCCCGCCCCGCGGGCGCCTCGACCATGAACGGGAACCACCCTCACGTGGCGGCGGTCAGGCAGAACTGCACCAGGCCGGCGTCGACGTCGAGGACGATCTTCTTCATCTCGGCCCACGGCGGGTGGAAGCTCTTGCCCCACTCGATGGTGAAGGCCAGGATCCTCTCGCTCGACGGGTTGAGGATGTGCCGCGCGTAGGCGTAGTCGTCGCTCGTACCGCAGGTCGGGTACAGGTCGAAGGCGGACTTCGGGGTGTACTCCTTGCCCCGTACGCCCTTCAGGGCCTTGCAGAACTGCTCCGCGAGCACCGCGGAGTCGTCGGCATCGGTCTTGGCGAGGAACTCCGCGTAGAGCAGGTCGTCCCGCAGCCCGCGCTTGTGGTCGAAATCGCGGTTGTGGAAGGTCTTCGCCGGGTCGAGGGACTGGTTCTGGTCGTCGCCCCAGACGTAGAGCATGTTCTGGGTGTAGCTGTGCACGTCGACGAACCAGCGGGTGCGCGGGTGGCCGTCGAGCAGCGCGCGGACGTTGCGCGTCTCGGGCTCCGAGAACGGCCGGGGCCCCTGGTACACCTGGTCGGGGTCGGACGGGTCGTCCGAGACCCGGACCGGGGCGTCCGGGTGGAACGCCGTCTTGAAGTCGAAGAGGTGGTCGTAGTTGCGGTTGAGGTCAACCCCGATGGCGGCCGGGTCGCCCCCGGACTGGGCCGGGTTGCGGTTCCTGCGCCACATCGGGTCGACGGTCTGGCTGTAGTGCCGGCCGTCGGGGTTGACGAGCGGGAAGACGATGACGTCGAGCTCCTCCATGATCGTGCGCACCTGGGCGGAGGTGAAGCTCGTACCGCCGTACGCCAGGCCCGTCCCGCCGGCGTGGCCGTGCAGCAGGTCGGCCGCGAGGTTGACGAGGATCTCGCAGCTGCCCCATTCGCGGGCGTGGGCGCCGCCGATGAGGACGACGGCGGGCTTCGGCACCAGGGTGTGGACACCGATACGCAGGGCATGGCAGGTCCGGCCCTCGAAGGTGGGCTCGGGCAGTTCGACGAGGTCGGCCGTGTCGTCGAAGGCGGTGGCCAGGCTGGTCACTGCGGAGGAGACCTCGGTGATGTTCATGTACGGCATGGCGTCCCTCCTAGGCGTCCTTCACCTTGAGGGCGAGACCCTGCGGAACAGCGTCCTCCGGTGCATACCGGTCGCCCTGCCCGACCTCGGCCTGGCGGGCGCGGCCGACGGCGGCGGCGTCCTCGACGGTCGTGACCGTCACGCCGTCGCGCTCGAGGGCTTCGGCCTGTTCGGGGGAGACATAAGCGTCGATGGTGAGACTGCCGTCCTCGGCCTCGCGGACGCGTCCGCCGACGTCGGGACGGGCCTCGCGCAGCAGTGCGCGGAGGGTGTCGGCGTCCTTGGCCGTGACCCGGACGCGCAGGACTGTGTACTCGTTCTCGTTGGACATGACGGGCCTCCTTGCGGCGCCGTCGGTGGGATACGTACGCATATGAGCGATGTGTACGTCGTATCCTCAGCGTGCGCCTCCGCCGTAGAAGGCGTCAAGGGGCGCCTCGGGCATGCGGCTGAGCAGGCTGTCGAGACCGGCTATGAGTTCCTGTTCGTCGTCGTAATCCGCGAGTTTCGGGGCGAGGGCGCGCAGTCGCGGGTACTCGGCGGCGGGCAGCCGGTGCAGGCCGAGCCGCAGCATCAGGTCGGGCTCGTCGGGGTTGTCGACCACCTGGCGCTTGTCCACGAGGAGGCAGCCGAGGTTCCACGCCACGAAGGCGCGGTAGATCGTCAGCGCGGTGGCGTCGTCGAATCCGGCCCGGCCGAGGACGGCGAGGATGTGTTCGGTGAGCTGCAGCATCGGCGCCGGGCGCCGGGCCACCGGCACGCTGAGCGGGCGGGTGGCCACGACGGGCAGGATCTCGGGATGGGCGTGCACCACGGCGGCGAAGGCTCGGGCGATCCGCCGCAGCTCCGCCCGCCAGGCGGGTACGTCGGACGTGACGTCGAAGGCCGTGCCGGCCGAGGTGCGCAGCCGGTCGTTCACCTCGGCGAAGAAGGCCTCGACGAGCCCGTCGAGCAGGGCCTCCTTGCCGACGGTGTACCGGTAGATGGCCATGGGCTCCACACCCAGGTCGGCGGCCAGGCGGCGCATGGTGAGCGCCGCCAGGCCCTCGCGGTCGACGAGGGCGACGGCCGCGGCGAGCACCAGGGGGCGGCTCAGGCGGCCCCGCCGTTCCGGGGTGTCCGGCTCGACCATGTCCGTACTCCCATCGCCCGGCGGTGCCGCGCGGGGTCGACCCGCTCAGCGCACGTAGGGATACGCAGTACATTTACTCCAGTATTGTACTAAACATCCCCGGATATCCGTAGGCCGTGGGCGGCTGCCGACCTGGCCAGAGGCCAGAGGTCAGTCCTCAGTGGCCAGTGGTCAGTGGTCAGTACGGCCGGGCCCGCTTCGCGAAGGCCGGCGACAGCTCGTTCTGCGAGGCGCTCGGGAAGGCGACGGTGTTCGGGTCCCCGTCCGAGACGTACCGGCTCTTCCCGGCGGCGAGCTTGTCCAGCCAATGCGACGAACCGAACTCGGCGTCCTCGTCGTTGTGTCCCGCCGAGCGGATCCGGGGGATCGCGCCGGGGGTGAAAGCCTTCGCGAACGGCGAGACCGAGGGGTTGGCCCCCACGAGGTACACCCCGTCGTATCGGTAGCCCGATCCGCGCAGTGCGACCCCGGCCGGCTCGGGCATGGCACCGAAGGGCAGGGCGAGCGAGGTGACCTGCGTCCCGGGCGCGGCCCGCTCGATCGCCTCCTGGCCCGCCGAGATCGCCCTCGCGGCGCCCGCCTGGTCCAAAGAGCGCAGGTTCTCGTGCCCGCCGGTGTGGTTGGCGACCTCGTGGCCGTGCTCCTTCAGCCAGGTCAGGGCCTTGGCGGAGCCCGTCGCCGAGAAGGCGTCCGCGTTGACGAAGAAGGTCGCCACCGGCGTGAAGGCGGGGAACTTCTTCGCCGTTTCCGCCAGGATGGCCACTGCGGTGTCCGGCGCCGGGGTCCCGCCGGGGCCGAGGCGCACCTGACTGTTGGTCGAGTCGTCGAACGTGAGGACCACGGGGTGCGTGCCGGCCGGGATGTCGATGCGGCCCGTCTGGAAGTCCCGTGCGGTCACCGGCACGTAGTTCTCCCGAGCGAGGCGTTCCAACTCGGCCCGGAAATCGGCC
>NZ_JBEZVK010000112.1:0-13904 GCF_040636955.1 Streptomyces sp. NPDC032472 | reverse complement strand
CGAGCCGTGCTCGTCCACGATCGAACCGTCGTGCGGCAGCCGGTAGATCTGGTCCCCCGCGGCGGTCGTACCGACCTCCGAGCCCTTGCGCTTCTGCTCCGCGTTCCACGCCGCGATCAGCTGCTGGCGGATGCCCCCCTTGCCGGTCACGTCGCGGCCACTGGCCAGCACGATCTCGCCCGGAGCCTCGGCCGCGCCCCCCGGTCCGGCCTGGCCGCCGGCCGGTCCGCCGGACCGGTCGCCCCCGGCGTCGCATCCGGCGGCGAGCAGGAGGGAGAGGAGCACCAGAGTGGTGGACGCGCCGCGCCGTCGCAGGCCGTGCCTCATCCTTCGCCCCCCGTTCCGGTCCTGGCGACCTCGTCCCGCAGCCGGGCGACGAGATCGCCCTTGGTGTCCAGACAGCGCCCGCCGCTCGCCTCCGAGACGGCCGCGTCCGGTTTGCCCTTGTCGCAGCCGCCGCTGTCCAGGGAGGCCATGACCACCGGGATCTTCTTCTCCCGTGCGGTCGCGAGCAGGGTGCTCAGGCGGCCGCCCTCGGTCAGCCGGTTGTTGTCCTCGTCGTCCGTGAGGTAGACGATCAGCTGCGGGCGGTGGTCGTCGGTGCCGCGCCGCGCCATGTCGTCCAGGGCTGCGACCAGCGCCTGGTACGGGTCGGCCTCCAGGTCCTTGACCTTGGCCGTGGCGTCGACGGTGCGCCGGGCCTGCTCGCGCTCGTGCGTACCGAACGACAGCACCTCGCTGTACGCCCGGCCGCCGCCCGGCTCGGTGGCCACGCCCCAGACGCCGTACTCGTCGCGCTCGCCGAGCCCGGCGAGGGACTGCCCGATGATGCCGGGCGCCCCGCCGGGCCCCTCCCACAGGGCTCCCATGGATCCGGACGAGTCCAGCAGGAAGAGCACCCGCCCGGGCCCGTTGGCCTCCCGGTAGTCCTTCAGCGCCTTGTCCATCGCCTCCGGGCGGACGGTGCCGATGAGCTGGCCCGGATTCTCCAGGGCGCCGAAGTCGCTGAAGACGATGCCGGCGCCCAGGGGCCGGTGGGGGCCCGACGCGCTCCGGAATCCGTCCTTCCCGAATACGGCGAGTCCGCCCGCGGCCTGGGGCGCGGACGCCTGCTCCCCGTTCTTCCCGGCCGTGGCCTTCCCGGCAGCATTGCCGGTCAGCCAGCTGTGGAAGCGCTCCACGGCATCACTGCGCACCTTCTCGTCCCGGTCCGCCCCCCGCCAGCTCACCCGTACGAACGTCGGGCTGAGACCCGGTACATCGGCGGGGTACGCGGCCATCCGCCGGGCCCGGGTGATGCTGTCGCAGCCGGTTCCGGTGTGGAGCAGGAACTCCGGCACCAGGACGGCGGTCCGCCCGTCCGCTTCGTCGCCGGGCAGGGCGCACAGCAGGTCAGCGCCCGTACGGGACGGGGGTCCGGTCTGGGCCACGCTGTGTTCGGCGGTGGCCTGGTCCGGCTGTCCCGAGCCGTACAGGCCGACGGTCGCGAGGAGGCCCGCGTCGGTGTACTCCGGGTCCGTACGCCGTATGTCGGCCCGGTTCTTCAGCGCCGCGGTCAGGGCCGCGAGGCTCCCCACCCGCTCGGAGGCCGCCTCCGCAGCCAGGTTCTGCGGGACCGCGAGCACGAGCGGCGAGTACGCGAAGGGCTCGAAATCGGGCCGCAGATCGACGTACGTCCGCTCGCTGGTGGCGGTGCGGGCCCGGCCCACGTCCGCCGATTGCGCCGGGATCCAGATGTCCGGCTGGGGGCCGATGTCGCGCTGCGGGTTGTTGTCGTCGCCCGCCGGCCGCTGCCAGGGGTCGGACTGCCGGTTGAACGCGGCGATCGCCGCGGCGGCTCCGGCGCTGTAGACGGTGATACCGCTGCGCCTGCATGCGCCGTCCGTCACGTTCTCCTGCGAGGTCAGGTACGCCTCCGCCGCCCTGCGGACGGTCGGTTCGAGGTCGGGGTCCGTGAGCAGCCGCAGTTCGAGCGGCGGCTTGCACGCGGCCCCGTTCCCGCCGTCGATGACGGCGAGGCCGCCGATGATCAGTGCGGCGATCGCCGTCGGCACGCCGACGACGGCCGCGAGCCGCCGCCCGGTGAGGGGCCCGAACGTGCGGGGTCCGGGCCGGATGCCCATATCGCGTCGGCCGGACCGGCCCGCTCTGACGAGTCTGACGTGTCGGACGGGCCAGCGGCCGGGCCGCCCGTCGCCGGGCCCGACCGGGCCGCCGGGCGGCTTCGGCGGGGGTGCGTCCGACAGAGGAGGGGCGGCGAGCAGTACGCCGGCCCCCGGGGCGGAGCGGCTCTGCGGCTCCCACGGCTCGGGCGGCTCGCGCAGCGTTCCGTAGTGTGCGGACATGTGGGCCCGGAGCCGGTCGGCGAGCTCGTCGAAGCCGACCTCGCCGCCCTGGCCGTGCAGGCCGTCGCGCAAGAAGCGGACGAGCTGCCCGGTGAACGGCGTGGGCGTGTCGTCGTCGCCCGCGTCGATGCGGTTGTTGGCCTGCACGCTCATCAGCAGGGAGGTCCGCTGCCGCTGCGCGGTGTCGAGCGCGTCCCACGCTGCCGAGGCGTTGCCCGCGTAGCAGCAGTCGAGGATGACGACCACGTGCTCCGCCCTGCTGCGGGAGAGCACCGTGAGGACGCTCTTCCAGGGCACCGCACCGAGGAACACCGACTCGGCGCCCGGGACGATGGTCGCCCGCCGCATCAGCAGCCAGAGCTCGTCACCCGTGCTGGGCACCGCTCCGTGGCCGGAGAAGTAGAGCAGGAGCAGTCCTTCGGCCGCGTCGACCGCAGCGCCCAGACGGCGGTCGAACTCGTCCACGGTGCGCGGCCGGGCGACGGTGATCCCGTCCTCGGAGAACACGCCGCCCTCGCGGAGCGAGCTCGCCAACTGGGCCAGATTGTGCTCCACCGCCTTGAGGTCGCCGGACACTCCGGTGGAGTGCTCGGGCTGTTTGAAGGCGTATTCGGGTACTCCGACGAGCAGCGCCCGGTTCACCTTCCCCCGGGGGTCGAAGCGCGCCACCGGCTATCTCCCGCCGCCGTCGGGCGCGACCTCGACCTCCGGGGGCTCGCCGCTTTCCACGGAGCGGCGGTTCTCCCGCCACGCGCGCACCCCGCTCTTCACCTGCTCGTACACCTCTTCGAACAGCTTGGGTGCGGCCGCTCCGATCAGCACGAGCACGATCTCCAGTCCGGCTCCCATCGGGCTGGCGGACCCCTCCACGGTGCCCGCCCGTACCCGGATCTCCAGGCCGCCGGCGTCCCTCAGCGCTTCGAGCTTGTGCTCCCGCTCCAGCCACGCCTTCAGTGCCCCGATGTCGGTCTCGCTCGCGCCCTGCGTGAGGCGCACGCGGACAGCGGTGTTCGCCATAGCCTCCCCCTTAGCCACAACTCCCTATGATGGCACGCTATTTGAGTGCCGGTGGCTCCTTCGACAGCGAATCATCCGGCGGATCACGGCAGCGACCTCCCACAGTTCCCGGCGACTCGCTTCGAGAAGTTTTCGTCCACACGTTCGATTCTTGACTCCAGGCAGGCGGCCGGTTCCGGTCCGCCAGAGCGCTATGCCCGCCTTACGTAGATATTCTGTGAAGTGTGATCGAGTCTGGACGACCGCGGCTCCGTCGGCGCCCCGGCCCGGGAAGACTTGTGCGGCTGTCGCCGGTCATCCTGACCGTCGTCATCGCCAGCCTGGCCTATTCCACTCCGCCAGAAATGGCCTTCAGCCGCCTCCTGCCCGCGGCGCCGGCCCTGGCCGCCGCCATGTGGCCGGTCCTGCCGACCGTCCTGCTCGGGACGGTCTGCCTCATTCTGATGATCGGCCTCAGCCTCGTCTTCCCCGATCTCGGTACGTGGTGGACCGCGGCGGGAATCATCGCGGTCACCGTGGCCGCCGCGTACGGAAGCCATCTCCGGCTGGAGCGGGAGCGCACCCTCTTTCAGGTGAGGCTCGTCGCCGACGCCGCGCAGCAGGTGGTGCTCAGCCCTCTGCCGCGCCTCCTGGGGGACGTCGAGATCGAGTCTCTGTACCTCGCGGCCGCGGCGGAGGCCCGCATCGGCGGGGATTTCTACGAGGTGGTCGACACGCCGTACGGGGTCAGGCTGCTCATCGGTGATGTGCGGGGCAAGGGCCTGCCGGCCGTGGGGGCGGCCGCGGCGATCGTCAACGCCTTCCGGGAGGCGGCCTACGGCGAGGCCGACATGGTCGACGTCGCGCGCCGGCTGGACGCCAGCAGCACCCGTTACAACGCCGCCTTTCCCCCCGACGGGCCGATGGAGCGTTTCGCCACCGCCCTCCTCGCCGAGATCCCGCACGGGGGCAGGCGTATCCGCATCCTCAACTGCGGACACCCTCCGCCGCTGCTCCTGAACCGCGGGAAACTGCGCGTCCTCGAGCCCGACACCCCCTCGCCGCTGCTCAGCCTCGCGGAGCTGATCGGCGATCACTACAACGTCGACACCTTCAGCTTCGCCCCGGGCGACCTGCTGCTCCTCTACACCGACGGGATCGCCGAGGCCCGCGCCCGCGACGGCGAGTTCTTCCCGCTGACCGCATGGATGCGTCGACAGCCCCCGACACCGCCCCGCGAACTGCTCAACATTCTCCACCGCGACCTCCTGCGCCACAGCAGAGGACACCTTGACGACGACATCGCCGCCCTCGCCGTACGCCTGCGCGAGCCGTGAAGGCACGGGGTCCTGGCGCCACGCGGGTCATGACTGGTCATCCGGTGCCCTCCTGGGTTGAGTTCGGGCTCACTTCGGCGCGTGGGGTAACCGTGCCCACCGGGTGGGCAGAGCCTCCGTATCGACCACGGTGCAGAGCAGAAAGAGCCCACCAGGATGGCCATGCCCGATACGACCTTGCTCGTCCATGCCTGTCTGCGTGACGGCGGCGGCGGGAGCCCCACTGCGGTGGTGCCGGACGACGAACGGCTGAGCGATGAGGACCGCCGACGCGTGCCCGCGGAACACGGGACCTCGCACGCGGTCTTCCTCCACGTGGATCGCACGAGGGACCGCGAAGGTTCATCCGATCCCTGCGTGGACGGGCAGCCCGTGGTCCGCTTGCGTTTCTTCACACGCGAAGGCGAGCTGCCCGCATGCGGCCACGGCACGGTCGCCGCCCTGGCCGTCCTCGCTTCCCGGGCCGGGGCCGAGGCGCCCTACCGGGCCCGCCTGCGGACCTCCACCCGTGTGTTCGACGGATGGGCGGAGCGCAACGGGGCGCACCTGTCCGCGGGCTTCGACCCCGGCCCCGTCGGCCTTCGCCCTGCCACCGCTGCCGAGCGCGGGTTGGTGCTGGCGCCGCTGGGCAGTGCCGCGCAGGACGCCGGGCCGGAGGTGTGGGTCGCCGGGGTGGGCCGGGACCGCCTGCTGGTGCCCGTTCCCGGCCGCGCCGCGCTGGCGGCGATGGACCCCGACCTCGAAGGGCTCCGTGAGGCCTGCGATCGCCTGGGCCTGCTGGGCGCGTACGTCTACTCACCGCCCTCCGCCACGGGCCGGTTGGCGGCCCGGATGTTCGCTCCCTCGATCGGTGTTCCGGAGGACATCGCCAACGCCAACAGCACCGCATGCCTGGCCGCCGTCCTGGCGCGGCAGGGCATCACGCGCATCGCCGTCGACATGGGCGATGCGGTCGGCAGCCCCGCCACCGTCACCGCTGCGTCAAGCCGCCTCGGGACTTCAGGTCTCCGGATCAGCGTGGGAGGAACCGCCACGACCGTCGGCCTCCCCCCACACGCCGCCCGGTCATGACGACCGGCGAGCACCCCCACGTGGGAGGTCTCATGCCGGCAGGTGGCGGGCGAAGAACGACCGTACGAGGTCGCGCACGGCCGGAACGGTGATGCGCGGGTCCGCCCGCCCCACCATGGCGGCGCGTCCGCCGGCGGTCATCAGGCCGGCCTCGTGGAGCTGCGGGACGAGGGCCGCGTAGTCGGTGAAGACCCAGTGCGCGGTGTCGTCGAGCTGCCGCCGGGTGACGGGGCCGCCGTGGCTGAGGAGGGCAGCCCAGGACCGGTCCAGCCGGGCGTCGCGGAAGCCGTCGCTGCCGGCCAGGAGCAGCGGCCGGTCCGTCCCGTCCCGGGCCACCGGGAAGAGTTCGCCGTCCATCCGGTCGAGGTAGCCCTCCAGGTTGACGGCGGCGGCGATCCGCCGGTCCTCGTGGAGCGCCTGCGCTGCCGCGGTGCCGCCCGCGGAGTGCCCGTAGACACCGACCCGGTGCAGACCGAGGGCGTCGAGGACGAAGCGGAGGTCGGCGACGCGGGTGTCGATCATCGTGCGGAACGTCGCCGCGTCGAGGTCCGGGCGCAGCGCCGTCGTCCGGATCCGGGCGCGACCCGGCCGCTCGTCGGGGAACTCCACCTCGCTGGCGTCCCCGGGGTGGTCCACAGTGATGACGGTCCAGCCGTACGAGGCGAGGTCGATCGCCAGTGAGCTGCCCATCGTGCGGGCGTCGCCGCCGCCGGGGCTGTAGAGCAGCACGGGGCGCCGGCCGGGCAGCGGCGGGGCGCCGGCCCGGGCATGGGTGAGGGTGGCCGCCCAGTCCACCCCGGCGGCCGGCAGGTGCGGACGGATCAGGTGGGCGAGGAGGGCGAACTCGGCGGCGGCGCCCGCAGTGAGCTGCGGGGCGCGCGGGAAGCCGCGGCCGGGCACGGCCGGGCACAGGACGGTGACCATGAGCTCGCGCACGCCGATCCGGGGCTCCCAGGGGTCGTTGCGGGAGCCGTCGACGAGGTGGAGGGCGCGGGCGCCGACGGGGTACGGGCCGGTGGGCGCGGGCAGCCGGAGGAGGGGCGGGCCGCAGCGCCCGGCGGCCGCGGCGGAGGGGGCGGCGGCGGTGAGGAACAGGCCGGCGGCACCGGCGAGGGCGCTCTTGGCGAGGAATCGGCGGCCGGGTGTGAAGGAAGCGGTCATGGACGGCATCCTGGAGCCGGACGCGGTGCCGGGGCGAAGGTTGTGGCGGGGCCCGAAAGGCTTGCGCGGGGCGGGGGGATGTGTGTGATCCGGATCCATTTCACTGCGGACGATCTGGCCCGGGTGCGGTTCGCGCGGCGGCCCTCTCCCGTACCCGAGCTGCACGCGGCCCTGATGCTGCTGGGCGCCGCGCACGAGGAGCCGCTGCTGGGGCGGTGGCGGCACCGACTGCTGCGGGGCCTGCCGAGCACGGTCGAACCGCTCGCGGACCTGGTGCCGGGTGGGCCGGAGGCGGCCCCCGCCTTCCTCGACGTCCTCGGCGACTCACTGGACGAAGGGGTCGAGCTGATCAGGGCGGCCCGCCCCGAGCGGGTGCGGGCCGGGATCGAGCAGGCGTACGGGCGACGGCCGGCCCCACCGTGGATCCGGGCCCTGCACGGCGGGGATGCCGGCGCCTGGCGGGTGGTGGAGCGGGCGCAGCGGGCGGCGTTCGAGTCGGTGCTCGCGCCGGTGTGGCCGCAGGTCCAGGACCTGCACCGGGCGGAGTTCACCCGGCATGCGCTGGCACTCGCCGAGCAGGGCATCGCCGCCACCCTGACCGGCCTGGCGCCCGGATCACGGCTGCGCGACGGAGTCTGGGAGTGGCCCCTGCCGGGCGCCGGCGGCGTGCGGGAGGTCCACCTGGGCGGGCGCGGGCTGATCCTGCGCCCGACCTTCCACTGGCGTCGCGGACCGCTCGTCCAGGACCTGCCGGGCCACCCGGCGGTGCTCTCCTATCCGGCGGGGCGGGGTCTGCCGCCCGTACCGCACGTACCCGACGGGGACGGCCCGCCGGAGGAGCCCCTCGCGGGCGTCCTCGGACGCACCCGGCTCGCGCTCCTGCGCTCCTTGTCCGAGGCGTGTACGACCACGGGGCTGGCCCGCCGCATCGGCGTCGGCAACGCCACCGTCTCGGCCCACGCCTCTGCGCTGCGTGCCGCCGGCCTCCTCACCACCACCCGCACGGGCCGCTCGGTACACCACAGCCGTACGGCCCTGGCGGAGCTGCTGCTGATGGGCGACGCGACTGACGGCTGACGGCTGACGGCTGACGGCCAGTCCCCGGGCTTTCCCGTTCGGGCGCTCGACCGCGGACCGGTTCGGCGCAACGGACGCCGCGCCCGGTGGGCCGCCTCCCTCACCGGTGGGGAGCGTGCGTCCCGAGCTGTTCCTCAGATACCTCCCAGGTCCACACGCCAGTCATTGGAATCGATCCAGCAGCCTTTCGGATACTCGAACTTGACGGCACCCAGCAACTCGAACCCCGCCCGGCGGCAGACCGAGTTCGAGGCGGGATGGTCCACGCTCGGAAACGCGTGCAGGTACCGGTGCTCTCCGGCCGCACGGGCCGCCTGGGTGACCGCACGGGCCGCCTCGGCGGCGATGCCTCGTCCCTGGAACTCGGGCAACACCCCCCACCCGGTCTCCCATACGACTCCGTCCCGCCATGCACGCTCCCAGAAGCCGATCGAGCCGACGGTGTCGCCGCAGTCCGCCAGCACGACCCGGTACATCCGGCCCCGCTCCAGATCGACATAGCGCCGGTGCCGCGCCAGCAGCTGCTCCTCCGTCTCCGGGCCGCCCAGGTGCTCCGTCATTTCAAGGGCATTGGTCCTTCGCAGGAGCCAGAAGTCGTCCTCGGTCCAGGCCTCGAGCCTCACCCGCCATGAATCCGTGGTGTCCATGACGGCAACCCTAGGGCCGAGGCGCCGTCGCCGACGGTCCGCGGCAGCAACGAGCGCCGGGCACACCGCCCACCGGCCACCGCGACGCCGCCCTCGAACGCCGGTTTCATCACCCAAGGGGTCGCGATCCGGCGCACCCCAGGACCGGAAGGGGGACAGCCCCCCGCGCGGGGACACGTCGCGCACGGCGTGGTGGCCTGCGGACGGCGGCATCCGGGGTGGTGCCGCGGCGTGGCGAGGCCGGGTCGGCCGAGGGTTGACTCATGATCGGCCGAGTGAAGACCTACGGACGTCCGGCCGCCATCGCGGTCGCGGGGCTGCTCGCCGTGCTGCCTGCGTGCTCGCAGTCCGGCGGCGGTGGGGCGGCTGCCCCTGCCGGCAGCGCGGCCCCGCCCCGGACGGGGGCTGCCGGCGCGGTGTTCCACGGCGGACACCCTGCCGCCGCGGGCGCCGGCGACCCGTACTTCCCGCAACTCGGCAACGGCGGCTACGACGTCACCCACTACGGCCTGACCCTGGCCTACGACCCCGGCAGCGGCCGCCTCGAGGGCACCGCCGAGATCACCGCGAAGGCGACCGAGCACCTCAGCGCCTTCAACCTCGACCTCCGCGGCATGAAGGTGCTCGGCGCCACCGTCGACGGCCGCGCGGCCGGGGTCCGGCAGGACGGGCAGGAGCTGACCCTGCAGCCGCGCGACCACCTCAGGAAGGGCACGGTCTTCCGCAGCGTCGTGCGCTACGCGGGCACGCCGGAGTCGATCACCCACGACCACGGGTGGCGCGAGGGCTGGCTGAGGACGGAGAACGGAGCGGTCGCCTTCGGCGAGCCGACGGGCTCGATGTCCTGGTTCCCGGGCAACCACCACCCCTCGGACAAGGCCTCCTACGACATCACCGTCACGGTCCCCAAGGGAGTGCAGGCGATCTCCAACGGGCAACTGCGCGAGCAGCACACCAGCGGCGACCGCACCACCTTCCACTGGCACCAGACCGAGCCCATGGCCAGCTACGTGGCAACGGTCGCCATCGGCAGCTACGACATCACGACCTCCCGGACCCGTTCGGGCGTCCCCGTCGTGTCAGCGGTGGACACCACCGCGGGCGTCGACGAGGACGGGGCGGTCCTCGGGCGGTTCCCCGAGATCATGCAATGGGCCGAGGAGAGGTTCGGCCCCTATCCCTTCTCCTCCGCCGGGGTGATCGTCGACCAGGCGGCCGACGTGCCCTACGCCCTGGAGACCCAGACCAGGCCCACCATTCCGGCCGGCATCTTCCACACCACCAACGTGGTGCACGAACTGGCCCACCAGTGGTTCGGCAACTCCGTCACCCCGCGGACCTGGCAGGACATGTGGCTCAACGAGGGCTTCGCGACCTACGCGGAGTGGCTGTGGACCGAGGACCACGGCGGGGCCACCGCCCAGGAGCACTTCGACCGCAACCACGCCAAGGCAGCGGACGACGACGAGTGGGACTTCCCGCCCGCCGAGCCGCCGACCGCCGCGGACATCTCCCGCCAGCCGGTGTACGTGCGCGGCGCGATGGTGATCCACAAGATCCGCCAGGCCGTGGGTGACGAAGCCTTCCAGACCCTGGTGCGGGGCTGGACCCTGCGCCACCGCCACGGCTACGCCTCCACCCGCGAGTTCACCGCGTACGCCCAGTCCCAGACCGGCCAGGACCTCGATCCGATCTGGGACTCCTGGCTCTACGGCGACGGCAAACCCGCATGACCGGGGTCGGGGCGGTGTCAGGTCTTGATGCGCCGGCGGGCGCTCTGGACGAGCTTCATGTACTTGTCCCACTCCCACACGGGGCCCGGGTCCTCGTGAAGGGCCTCCGGGACCTCGACGTGGCCCAGGATGTGGTCCCGGTCGACCGGCACGTCGTACTTCGCGCAGATCGTGGCCGTGAGCACGGCGGACGCCTCGTACATCCCGTCGGAGTAGACGGGCTGATCGACCCACCCTTCGTGTTCGATGCCGATGCTGCGCTGGTTGTACCAGACGTTGCCGGCGTGCCAGGCGACGTCGCGCTCGCGCACGCACTGGGCGATCCGCGTGCCGGTCGAGCTGATCACGTAGTGCGCGGACACGCCCTCGCTGGGGTCCTGGAACATCCGCAGCATGCGCGGCAGGAAATCCGTCGTCAGGTGGATGACGACGTAGTCGATGGGGTACTCCTCGGGGCGGTCGGAGGACATGTAGTTCGACTCGCAGGCCTCGACCCAGACGGCGGGCGCATAGTCCACCGAGGAATCCCGCCGCCGCACCGCGGTCGACCCGGCGGCGCCGCCCGCCTTGCGCACGGGAACCGCCGGCGCTGCCTCCGCCCCTTTCCCCCCGGGCCCCATCAGCTGGGACAGTCCGGCAACCGCCAGAGCCGTACTCGCCGCTCCGGCAGCGCCCCACAACAGCCGTCGCCGGCTGAGCGGGCTCTCCTCCATGACCACTCCTCAGGAAATCGGGCAGACAACGAACGGCACACCGCGAAATGCGACATCCCGGAAGATTCGCGATGTATCGGGCAAACTGATCCTTCACCAGTGCCCACACCCCAGCAAGCCGACCCCGCGTCCCCACCACGACCAAACGGCCCACACCCCTGCCCCTGCCCGTTCCCGCCGCCCACCGCGACGGGCGGCGAGCAGGGCTGTACCGACCAGCGGCGACGCCCCGTCAAAACCCGCTGCGCGCGCGAGCCGACGAGCCCGTTCATCCGGTGGGGACGCCGGCGCCGTGTGCGTGGGCCAGCCGGTGGAAGATCCGGGTGATCGTGCGCCGCCCCTGCGAGGCGCATCCGCATCCGCACGGGACATACCAGTAGATTTCTCGCCTCGGATTCGAGACGTCACCGGCAGACGGGGCACAGGATGAGCACGGACGACCGCGTCCCGGTGGCGACCGGGATCGCACGACTGCACGCGTCACCCGGACTCGCCGGGCCCGGCCGGCTCGGGCTGGTGACCAACCACACCGGCGTCCTGCCCGACCTGCGCCCGGCCGCACCCGCGCTGTTGGAGACCGGGGCGCGGCTGGTCGCCCTGTTCGGGCCGGAGCACGGGCTGCACGGGACCGGTCAGGCCGGCGAGAGCGAGGCCTCTCATGCGGCCTCCCCTACGGACCCCGCCACCGGTCTGCCGGTCCACGACACGTACCGGTGCAGCGGCGAACTCCTCGACAAGCTGCTGATCGACAGCGGTGTCGACGCCCTGGTGTACGACCTGCAGGACATCGGGGCCAGGTTCTACACCTACGTGTGGACCATGTTCGACCTGATGGTCTCGGCAGCCCGCACGGGCGTACGGTTCGTGGTCGCCGACCGGCCCAACCCCCTCGGGGGACTCGTCAGCGAGGGCCCGCTGCTCGACCCGGCGTGGGCCAGTTTCGTCGGGCGCGCCGCGGTACCCGTCCGGCACGGGCTCACCTGCGGCGAACTCGCCCGGTATCTCAACGCCTCGGCCGTGTGCGAGGCGGCAGGGCGCCCGGCGGATCTGACGGTGATCGAGGCCGTCGGCTGGCAGCGTGCCCTGCACGCGGAGGCGACCGCCCTGCCGTGGGTGGCGCCCTCGCCGAACATCCCCACGCCCGCCACGGCTGCCGTCTACCCGGGGACGTGCCTGTTCGAGGGTACGAACCTCTCGGAGGGCCGGGGCACCACGCAGCCGTTCGAGATCGTCGGGGCCCCGTACATCGACGCGCGGTTCGCGCCCGCCCTCGCCGAACTGGGCCTGCCGGGTGTGTACTTCCGTGACCTGCGGTTCGTACCGACGTTCCACAAGCACGCCGGGCAGCTGCTGCGCGGGGTCCAGCTCCACGTCACTGACCGCGAGGCCTTCGCTCCCGTACGCACCGCCGTGGCGATGCTCCGTACGCTGCGGCGGCTGTACCCGGACCGCTTCGCGTGGCGCGCCGCGGACGGCGGAGTCGAGGGGAGCGAGCGGCGTCCCTTCATCGACCTGCTGTGGGGGTCCGACCGGTTGCGGCGTGCCGTCGATGCGGGCGACGACCCGTCGGCACTGTGCGAGCCGCCGGCGCCGCCCGGCCGGTGGGCCGGTGAGGACGTGCTGCTCTACCCGTGAGACCCCTGGAGACCTCTGAGACCTGCTGCCGCACCGCGCGGCCTGCTGCTGTTCCCCGAAGGAAGCGGACGCTGATGCAGAGTGCGTACGGAAGGACAACTCCGCCGATGACCGATCGCACGACGAGGTCCCGGGCTGGTATCCGCGCCTTCCGTGCGGGCGACGGACCGCAGGTGGTGGACGTGTGGCGGCGCAGTGCACCGGCGGACTCCATCAGCGCGGACCGCTTCCGCTCGCTGGTCCTGCTCGACCCCAACTTCGATCCGGAAGGACTTCGGGTCGCCATCGAGGGCGACCGCGTCGTCGGTGCGGCGTACGCGGTGCGCCGTCTGACGCCGATGGCCGGCACCGACCTGGAGCCGGAGCAGGGCTGGATCCCGTTCTTCTTCGTCGACCCGGCCGCCCGCGGGCGCGGCCTCGGCCGCCGGCTGCTGACCGACGCCCTGGACTGGCTGCGCGGCCACGGCCGCACCCGGGTGGACTTCTCCTCCTACACCCCGAACTACGTCCTTCCCGGCCTGGACGCCGAGGCGTACCCGCAAGCGGCCCGGCTGCTGGACTCCCTGGGCTTCCACACCCTGTACGAGGCGGCGGCGATGGACCGCGGCCTGGTCGGCTACCGCTTCCCCGACGACGTCGCGCGCCGCGTGGAGGAGCTGAGGGCACGGGGCTACCGGTTCGCCACCCCGTCCGACGACGACCTGGTGGACCTCTTCGCGCTCGCCGGGAGCCACTTCGGTCCGGACTGGGCGTGCACCATCCGGGGCTGTCTGGCCGCGGGCACGCCGCTCGACCGGATCGTCGTCGCCCGGGACCCTTCGGGGCGCATGGTCGGCTGGGCGATGCACGGCGCGTTCGACGCGGTGGACGAGCGGTTCGGCCCGATCGGCGTCCTGGAGGAGATGCGCGGGACCGGACTCGGGGAGGTCCTCCTGCACCTGGTCCTGGAGAGGATGCGGGCGCGCCGCGCGCACTCCGCGTGGTTCCTGTGGACCGGCGCGCAGTCCCCGGCGGGCCACATGTACCGCAAGACCGGCTTCACCACGACCCGCGTGTTCCGCGTGATGCGCCGGGAGGCCGCTCGATGACGTCGATGGCGTCGACGGCATCGAAGACGCCGATGAGGCCTGCGCGCCGCACCCGGGGCGGCGGGCTGAGCCGGCGCCGCTTCGCGTTCGCCCTCCCCGCG
>NZ_JBEZVK010000111.1:0-13980 GCF_040636955.1 Streptomyces sp. NPDC032472 | reverse complement strand
GGACCCCGTTCGCCTCAAACGCCGGCGGGGCTGAAAGACCCGGGCGCTTCGCGCCCGGTGCGCTCAAACGCCGCGCAGGCTTAATTCAGCCCCGCCGGCGTTTGAGGCGTTTCGGGAAGGGGCGGGGTGGGGAAGCGGCTCCGCCCAGCGGCAGCGGCCCGTTAGCGGCGGTGGGTCAGTTCGTCGTAGACCGAGAGGATTTGGGCGACCGTGTCGTCCTCCGAGGGCCAGGTGGCCGCCTGGGCCCGGCCCGCGGCCGCCAGGGCCGCACGGCGGGCCGGGTCCGCCAGAAGGCCCGTGACCGCCTCGGCCAGGGCAGGGGCGTTGCCGTAGGGGACGAGAACGCCCGCGTCCCCGATCAGGTCCGGCACACCCCCGACCGCGGTGGCAACCAGCGGCACGCCCAGCCGCAACGCCTCCTGCGCCAGCAGCGACCGCGCCTCCCACCGACTCGGCAGCACCGCCACATCGGCCGCGGCGAGCAGCCGCCCCGCATCCCGCCGCCGCCCCAGCAGCCGCACCGGCAGCCCCTCGGCCTCGATCCGCCGGGCCAGTTCGCCGCGCAGCGGCCCCTCCCCCGCGACCACCACCAGCGGCTGCGGCTCCAGCACCCGCCAGGACCTGGCCGCGTCCAGCAGGACGGAGTAGCCCCGGTGCGGCACCAGGCTGCCGATCGCGATGACCAGCGGCCGCTCCACCGCCCCCAGCTCGGCCCGCGCCTTGCCGGGGTCCGCGTCCGGCGGGTCGCCGGCGGGGGCGGCCACGGGGGCGAGCCGGGCGTCCCGCGCGCCGCGGGCCCGCGCCAGGTCCACCTGGTCCGAGGAGGCGCCCAGGACGACCGCCGCGGCCCGCGCGACCTGCCGCTCCAGCATCCGCCCGAGGCGCCCCAGCGGCCCCTCGTCCGCGGGCCCGCCGCCCTGCCAGGTGACCACCAGCGGCACGCGCCGGCCGCGCAGCGCGAGCAGGGCCCGGACGGCGGCCCGTACGCCGTGCGCGTGCACGACGTCCGCCCCGGCGCAGGCGGCCCGCATCGCGCTCACGGCGTCGGGGGCGAACTGCGCCCCGGCGCCGGTGAAGTCGTACTCCCCCTCCGCCTCCACGGGGGCGCACACCGTGACCCGTACCCCGCGCGCGGCGAGCCCGGTCGTCAGCGACCGCACGTGGGCGCTGCTGTCGGCGCCGGCGCCGACGAGGACCTGGACGGTGCGCAGGGGCGGCCGCCCGTACGGCTGCGCGGGGGCCGGGACCGGGACCGGGGAGCTGCTCACGGGCCGAAGCTCCTGGGTGAGGGGGCAGAGACGCCGCCCAGGATGCCAGCCCGTACGCGCGTTCCGGGACCATACGGGTGCGGATCCCGCAGGAGATACCGTCACATGCCCCCGAGCCTCACCCACACGGCGTAGCGTGCCGTCACCCCGGCGCCACCCCCGCGCCACCCCGGGCCTCCCCCCGCGCCACCCCGCCGTGTCCGTACGCGAGGTCGCACGCGAGGTCGTATGCGAAGGGGCCCGGGGCGCGTGGTGCGCCCCGGGCCCCGTCGGGAACCACAACCGTCAGCCGTCGGCGCGCGCCGCCGCGAGCAGCTCCTCGGCGTGGGCCCGCGCGGAGACGGAGTCCTCGTGGCCGGCCAGCATGCGAGACAGCTCCCGGACCCGGTCCTCGCCCTCCAGCACGGTGACGCCGCTGCGCGTCACCGAGCCGTCGTTGGTCTTCTCGACCAGCAGCTGCCGGTCGGCGAAGGCCGCCACCTGCGGCAGGTGCGTGACGACGACCACCTGGGCCGACTTGGCGAGCTTGGCCAGGCGCCGGCCGATCTCGACGGCCGCCTTGCCGCCGACGCCCGCGTCGACCTCGTCGAAGAGGTACGTGGGCACGGGGTCGGAGCCCGCGAAGACGACCTCCACGGCCAGCATGACGCGTGAGAGCTCACCGCCGGAGGCGCCCTTGGCGATCGGCCGCGGCTGGGCGCCGGGGTGCGGGGCGAGGAGCAGTTCGACCTCGTCCGCGCCCGTGGGCCCGTAGGCGACGGGCCGGCCGTCGACCTCCACGCCGTCCTCGTCCTCCACCTGGCGGACGTCGATGGTCACCCGGGCGTGCGGCATGGCCAGCGAGGCGAGCTCCTCGGTGACCGCCGAGGCGAACCGGGTGGAAGCCTCGACCCGGGCGTCCGTCAGCGCCTGGGCCAGCAGGGACAGTTCGGCCCGCAGCCCGTCGCGCTCGGCGGTCAGCTCGGTGATCCGCTCGTCGTCGCCGTCCAGCTCCAGCAGCCGCGCCGAGCTCTTCTCGGCCCACTCCAGGACGGCGTCGATCGACTCGCCGTACTTGCGCGTCAGCTGGGTCAGGGCCGCGCGCCGCTCCTCCACCGCGGCGAGCCGCAGCGGATCGGCGTCCAGGTCGTCGGCGTACCCGGCCAGTTCGCCGGCCACGTCGGACAGCAGGATCTGCAGCTCCCCGATCCGCTCGGCGAGGGCGCCGAGGGCCGGGTCGTGGGTGCGTACGGCGTCCAGGGCCCGGTGGGCGCCGGCGACGAGCGTGTTGGCGTCGACGCCCTCCGGGTCCTCGACGTCCCCGGCGAGCGCGGCGTGGGCGATCTGCGCCGCAGAAGCCAGCGATTCGGCGTGGCCGAGCCGCTCGGCCTCGGCGGCCAGCTCCACGTCCTCACCGGCCAGCGGCTCGACGGCGGCGATCTCCTCCAGGCCGAAGCGCAGCAGGTCGGCCTCCTGGGCCCGCTCCCGCGCCCGGGTGGTGATCTCCTCCAGCTCGGTCGCGACGGCCCGCAGGCGCCGGTAGGCGGCCGCGTACTTCTCCAGCGGGACGGCGACGGCGTCGCCGGCGTACCGGTCGAGGGCCTGGCGCTGCCGTGCGGGCCGCAGCAGGCCCTGCTGGTCGGTCTGGCCGTGGACGGCGACGAGCTCGTCCGCGAGCTCGCCGAGCAGGCCCACGGGCACGGCGCGGCCGCCGACGTGGGCGCGCGAGCGCCCCTCGGCGGACACGGTCCGGCTGATCAGCAGGGCGCCGTCGTCGAGCTCGGCGCCGGCCTCCTCGGCGCGTACGGCCGCGGGCGCGTCGGGGCGCATGACGATGCGCCCCTCCACGACCGCCGCCTTGGCTCCGATCCGTACCAGGGCCGGGTCGGCGCGTCCGCCGAGCAGCAGCCCGAGGCTGGTGACGACCATCGTCTTGCCCGCGCCGGTCTCGCCGGTCACGGCGGTGAAACCGGGGGACAGCTCGACCACCGCGTCGTCGATGACCCCGAGCGACCGTATCCGCATCTCCTCAAGCACGGGACGACCATACCGAGGTTTCACGGGTGGCATGTGACGTCACCCGTCGGAGGTTCTCCGAACGCATGTGCTATTAACGGGGGCTAGTGGGGGGCTCCCCGCCAACCCGACACGGGCAGCGCGAACTTGGCGACGAGGCGGTCCGTGAACGACGCGTGGTGCAGCCGGGCGAGCCGCACCGGCACCGCCCCGCGCCGGACCTCCACCCGGGCCCCGGCCGGCAGCTCCAGCGTGCGCCGGCCGTCGCACCACAGCACGCCGTGCGGGACGCCGGTCTGCACCTCCACGGCCAGGACCGAGTCCGGCGAGGTCACCAGCGGCTTCGCGAACAGCGCGTGGGCGCTGATCGGCACCATCAGCAGGGCCTCCACCTCCGGCCAGACCACCGGCCCGCCCGCGGAGAAGGCGTACGCCGTCGAGCCGGTCGGGGTCGCGCAGACGATGCCGTCACAGCCGAAGCCGGACACCGGGCGGCCGTCGATCTCGATGACCACCTCGAGCATCCGCTCGGGGGACACCTTCTGGACGGCGGCCTCGTTGAGCGCCCAGTCGTGGTGGACGATGTCGCCGTTGGACCGCACGAGCACGTCGAGGGTCATCCGGTCCTCGACCTCGTACGCGCGGGTGACCACCCGGTCGACGACCTTGTCCAGGTCGTCGCGCTCGGCCTCCGCGAGGAAGCCCACGTGTCCCAGGTTGACGCCCAGCATCGGCACCCCCGAGCCGCGCGCGAACTCCGCGCCGCGCAGCAGGGTCCCGTCACCGCCGAGCACGATCAGCAGCTCGCAGCCCTCCAGCACCTCGGGCGTGCACTCGGCGACGAGCTCCACCTCGGGCGGCAGCGGCAGGTCGCGCGCCTCGTACTCCAGGACCCGCACGCCGAGCCCGCTCTTGAGCAGCCCCTGCACGACGAGCTCGGCGCTGCGGATGGCCGCCCGCCGCCCCGTGTGCGCGAGCAGGAAGACGGTGCGCCTCCCCGGGCCGCCCGCCGCGCCCGCTGCGTCCGCTGCATCCGCTGCATCCGCTGTAACCGTTGAACCGTTCGCACCCGCTGTATCTGTCACTGCGGCCCCTCCGCCACTGCACGGTCGACATCCGCCGGGTCGAGTGCCGGTGCCCCCGCCCGCAGCCACAGAAAGTACTCGACGTTGCCCGACGGACCCGGCAGCGGACTCGCCGTCACACCCAGCACACCGAGCCCCAGGGCCGCCGCCTGCGCCGCGACCCCGCGCACGGCCTCGGCGCGCAGTTCGGGGCTGCGCACCACGCCGCCGCTGCCGAGCCGCTCCTTGCCGACCTCGAACTGCGGCTTGACCATCAGCACCAGGTCCGCGTCCGGCGCGCAGCAGGCGACGAGCGCCGGCAGCACCAGGCCGATCGAGATGAAGGACAGGTCGCCGACGACCAGGTCGACCGGGATGCCGTCGATCTGCTCCAGGGTGAGCTCGCGGACGTTCGTACGGTCCTTGACGGTGACCCGCTCGTCGCTCTGCAGCGACCAGGCGAGCTGCCCGTAGCCGACGTCGACGGCCATCACGTGGGCCGCGCCCGAGCGCAGCAGCACGTCGGTGAAGCCGCCCGTGGAGGCGCCGGCGTCCAGTGCCCGGCGGCCCTCGACGACGAGCCCCTGCGGCCGGAAGGCGGCGAAGGCGCCGGCCAGCTTGTGGCCGCCGCGGGAGACGTAGTCGGGGTCGCTGTCGTCCTTGAGGACCACGAGGGCCGCGCTGGTCTCGACCTGGGTGGCCGCTTTGGTCGCGGTGGTGCCGCCGACGGTCACCCGGCCGGCGGCGATCAGCTGCGCGGCGTGCTCGCGCGAGCGCGCCATGCTGCGGCGTACCAGTTCGGCGTCCAGGCGGCGGCGTGCCACTCCTGCCACGTTCGGTTCAGCTCCTGTTTTCGTACGGTCCGGGGACGGGCGGTGCGTCGAGCGCGGTCAGCGTGTCGCGCAACCCCCTGTGAACATCCTCGTACACCGCGACGTGTCCGTCCGCCGTGAGGTGGTCGGCGTCCGCCAGCCGCTCCAGGTGCGCGTCGACCCCGGCGTGCCCGGTGGGCGTGCGGAGCAAGCCCAGCGGCGCGGGCCCGGCCGGCCCGTCGGCGGCCTCCTCGGGCCGTCCGGGCGGCTGTCCTGGCGCACCGAGTACGTCAGGTGCCCCGACTGCGGCAGGTGCGTCGGGTACGTCCTCCTCCGGCCCCGGGCCGGGGCCCGCGGCGGACACTTCGTCGCTCATGCCCCGACGCTACCCCGAACCGCCCGGGCGGCCACCCACGGCTCTGCGGTACGGTCGAGATCACGATGGCTACGATCGAGGAGTGCCGAGCCGCACTCGACCGACTCTCCGACAACCTGGCGCGGGCCGAGGGTGACGTGCGCGGCGCGGCGGCGCTCGACCGCTCCCTGAGCTGCCACATCACCGACCTGGACCAGACCTTCACGGGCCGCCTCGACGGCGGCCGGATCCGGGTGGACGCGGTCGCCGCGGGCCCGCCCGCCGCGAAGGCGGAGATCCGGCTCGCGATGTCCGGCGACGACCTGGTCGCGATGGTCGACGGCGAGCTCAAGTTCGCCAAGGCCTGGGCCTCGGGCCGGGTGAGGCTGGAGGCGGGCTTCCGGGACCTGCTGCGGCTCAAGAGCCTGCTGTGACGGTCCCCCGTGCCTGCCGTACGGCCTTGCGGGCCGCCGGGATCACCAGCGGCGTGCCCGTCTCCGGGTCGTCGATGATCCGGCAGCTCAGCCCGAAGACCCGCTCGACCAGCTCCGCCGTGACCACCTCGGCGGGCGCGCCCTGGGCGATGACCTTCCCACCCCGCATCGCGATCAGGTGCGTGGCGTAGCGGGCGGCGTGGTTGAGGTCGTGCAGGACGGCGACCAGGGTCCGGCCCTGGTTCTCGTGGAGCTCCGCGCACAGGTCGAGCACGTCGATCTGGTGCTGGATGTCCAGGTACGTCGTGGGCTCGTCCAGCAGCAGCAACGGCGTCTGCTGCGCAAGCGCCATCGCGATCCACACGCGCTGGCGCTGCCCGCCCGAGAGCTCGTCCACGGTCCGGTCGGCGAGCTCGGCGACCCCGGTGGAGGCCATCGACTCCAGCACGATCCGCTCGTCCTGCGAGGACCACTGCCGCAGCAGCCCCTGGTGCGGGTAGCGGCCGCGGGCCACGAGGTCGGCGACGGTGATCCCGTCCGGCGCGACCGACGACTGCGGCAGCAGCCCGAGGGTCCTGGCGACCTTCCTGGCCGGCAGCGAGGAGATGGCCTGCCCGTCCAGCAGCACCCGGCCGGCGGAGGGCTTCAGCATCCGCGCCAGGGCGCGCAGCAGCGTGGACTTGCCGCAGGCGTTGGGGCCGACGATCACCGTGAAGGAGTGGTCGGGGATCTCCACCGACAGGTTCTCGGCGATGACCCGCTGCTCGTAGCCGAGGGTCACGTTCTGCGCGGTCAGCCGCTGCACGTGCGTACTCCTTGGGTTGTCCCCGGGTTGTGGGGGGTGCTCATCCGTGCGCTCATATCCGTCCCGCCCTGCGCTCGGTGACGAGCAGCCAGAGCAGGTACACGCCGCCGACCAGCCCGGTCAGCACGCCCACGGGCAGCTGGTCGGCGCCGAAGGCGCGCTGCGAGGCCCAGTCGGACAGCAGCAGCAGGACCGAGCCCATCAGCGCACCGGTGAGCAGGTTGGAGCCGGGCGAGCGGGTCAGCCGCCGGGCCAGCTGCGGTGCGGCCAGGGCGACGAAGCTGATCGGTCCGGCCGCGGCGGCGGCCGCCGTGGTGAGCAGGACGGCCGCCAGCATCAGCAGCATCCGCATGCGCTCCACCCGCACCCCGAGGGCGTACGCGGCGTCGTCGCCCATCTCCGCCAGGCGCAGGGCCCGGCCCTGGGAGAGGACCAGCGGGAACAGCACGGCGCAGGTCGCGAGCAGCGGCCACACCTGGCTCCAGTCGCGGCCGGCGAGCGAGCCGGTCAGCCAGACCGTGGCGCGGGCCGCCTCGACGAACCGGGCCTTGGTCAGCAGGAAGTTGATGGCGGCGACGAGCATCGCGGAGGTGCCGATGCCGACGAGGACGAGCCGGTAGCCGTGGATGCCCCGCTTGTAGGACAGCAGGTAGATCAGGACGCCGGTGAGCAGGCCGCCCGCCAGCGCGCCGCCGGCGACCGCGTTCGCGTCCCCCTTGAGGTAGACGATCACGACGAGGGCGCCGACGACCGAGCCGTACCCGAAGCCGAGGAGGTCCGGGGAGCCCAGCGGGTTGCGGGAGACCGACTGGAACACCGCGCCGGCCATGCCGAGCGCGGCGCCGACCAGCAGGGCGACCAGGACCCGCGGCAGCCGCAGGTCGTTGACGATGAAGTCGTGCGCGGGAGTCCCGTTGCCGAGCAGGGTCCGTACGACATCCGCCGGCGCGATCTCGAAGTCGCCGGTCCCGATCAGCACCACGGAGAGCAGCGCCGCCGCGGCGGCGAGCAGGAGCCCGACGGCCAGCGCCCGCGGCTCCACCCGCAGCGAGAGCCCGCCGGGGCCGCGCAGCGTCCGGGGCCGCGACAGCGCGCGGCGCGAGCGCAGGCCGGTGGGGAGTTCGACGGTCACAGCTGGGCCATCCTCTTGCGCCGGACGAGGTAGATGAAGACGGGTCCCCCGATGAACGCGGTGACCACGCCGACCTGGAGCTCGGCGGGCCGGGTGACGACCCGGCCGATGACGTCCGCGCCCAGCAGCAGCACCGGCGACAGGACCGCCGAATAGGCCAGCACCCACCGCATGTCGGGCCCGGTGAGGATCCGCACCAGGTGCGGAACCATCAGCCCGATGAAGACGATCGGCCCGCAGGCGGCGGTCGCCGCCCCGCACAGCAGGGTGATGGCCGCCATGGCCGCGATCCGGGTCCGCGTCAGGTGGGCGCCCAGCGCCCGGGCGGTGTCGTCGCCCATGGCCATCGCGTTGAGCGGCCGGCCCAGCGCCAGCGCGAGGAGCGCGCCGGCCAGCAGGAACGGCGCCACCTGCCGGACGGTGTCCATGGTGGCCGAGGCCAGCGAGCCCACGGTCCAGAAGCGGAGCTTGTCGAGGGCCTTGCTGTCCAGCAGTTGCACGGCGTTGATGTAGCCGACGAGGGCCGCGCTGGCGGCCGTACCGGCGAGGGCGAGGCGGACCGGCGTCGCACTGCGGCTGCCGCCGAGCACGTACACGACGACGGAGACGACCGCCGCTCCGAGCAGGGCCCACCACACGTACGCGCTCATGGTGGCGGCCCCCAGGAAGCTGATGGCCGAGACCACGGCCGCCGCGGCGCCGGCGTTGACGCCGAGGATGCCGGGCTCGGCCAGCGGGTTGCGGGTCAGCGCCTGCATCACCGCGCCGGACAGTCCGAGGCCGAGCCCGACCATCAGGCCGAGCAGGGTGCGCGGGACGCGCAGGTCGCGCACCACCACGTCGTTGGCCGTCCCCGAGTAGTGGAACAGGCCGTGCCAGACGTCGCCGGGCGGCATCGGCTTGGCGCCCACGGCGATGCTCGCCACCGCGATCGCGGCCAGCACCGCGAGGGCGGCCAGCAGGCCGGCGGCGCGCGCCGCGTGGCGGGCGCGCGGCGCGGCTGCGGGCGTCGCGCTGCGGGCGCTCGGTTCGGGGGGACTCTCGACCAACACGCAGGTTAGGTTAGCCTACCCTCCGCCCGATCTTGGTTCCCCGTCCCGGCCAGGGCCTGTCCGACCCTGATCCGCCGGACAGGCCTTAGAGCCCGATCCGGGCCAGGGCCTTCCCCGCGTCCAGCGTGCAGGAGCCGTCCCCCGCGTGCGTCCAGGCCGCCGCGCACAGCGCCCGCAGCCCGTCGACCGGGTCGCCGTCACCCCGCAGGACGAGCACCCCGTCCGCCGCGACGGCCGTCCAGCCCCCGCAGCCGAACCCCTCGCCGCCCGCCTCCACCTCCGGCTGCCCGGTCAGCAGCCCGCGCAGGTCCCGGTCCACGTACGTCGGCCGGTGCCGGGGCTCCGCCCGCAGCAGCTGCGCCCCGTCCGCGATGCCGGTGAGCACGAGCAGCGAGTCCACCTCACCGTTGAACGCGCCCTCGATGTCGGTGTCCAGCCGGTCCCCCACCACCAGCGGCCGCTCCGCCCCGGTCCGCAGGACCGTCTCCCGGTGCATCGGGGGCAGCGGCTTGCCCGCCACCTGCGGCTCCGCGCCCGTGGCGATCCGTACGACCTCCACCGCGGCCCCGTTGCCCGGCCCGATCCCCCGCCCCGTCGGGATCGTCAGATCGGTGTTGGACGCGAACCACGGCACACCGCGGTTGATCGCGTACGAGGCCTCCGCGAACCGGCCCCACGCCAGCTCGGGCCCCCCGTACCCCTGGACGACCGCCGCGAGCCCGTCCTCGTCGGCCGACTCCACCGGCACCAGGCCCCGTTCGCGCAGCGCGACCCGCAGCCCCTCGCCGCCGATCACCAGCACCTTCGACCCCGGCGCCACCTGATCCGCGATCAGCCGGGCCACCGCCTGCGCCGAGGTGATCACTTCGCCGGCCTCGGTGGGGATGCCCAGCTCGCTCAAGTGCGCGGCGACCGCATCGGGCGTCCGCAGCGCGTTGTTCGTGACGTACGCCAGGTGCATCCCGTCCGCCCGGGCCGCGGCCAGCGACTCCACCGCGTACGCGATGGCCCGGCCGCCCGCGTACACCACGCCGTCGAGGTCCAGCAGGGCCGTGTCGTACGCCTGGTGCAGGCTGCGCTCGCTGCCCGCCGGACTGGTCCTGCTCTGCCGGGTCATCCGTTCCGCTCCCTGTCCGCTCGATCCGATCGGTCCGACCGGGCCGATCCGGCCCGGCCGCACATGCGCCACATGCGCCCGAGCTCTTCCTCACCCGATCATCCCGCATCGCGAGACGCGCTTTACCATGCACCAATGACCACATCTGGCACCGCGCACGACGGACTGCGTCTGATCCCCTTCCACGGACTGCGCTATGTCCCGGAGCGCGTCGGCAGCCTGGCCGCCGTCACGTCACCGCCGTACGACGTGGTCGTACGCCCCGACGGAGTCGACTACCTCGAATCCGCGGACCCGCACAACATCGTCCGCCTGATCCTGCCGCAGGCCGACACCCCCGCCGCCCGCAACGAGCAGGCCTCGCGCACCCTGCGCGACTGGCTCGCCAAGGGCGTCCTCTGCGCCGACCCCGAGCCCGCCCTGTACGTGTACGAGCAGCGCAAGGGCCGCGTGCTCCAACGCGGCCTCATCGGCGCCCTCGCCCTGTCCACGGCCGACGCCGGCATCGTCCTCCCCCACGAGGACGTCATGCCGCACGTGGTCACCGACCGGGCCGGCCTGATGCGTGCCACCTCCGCGAACCTGGAGCCGCTCCTGCTCACCTACCGCGGCGGCGATGCCGCGTCCGGCGCCGCCGAGGTCGTCGAGCGCACCGCCCGGGAGCGGCCCCTGCTGGCCACCACCACCGAGGACGGCTTCCAGCACCGGCTGTGGGCCGTCACCGACCCCGCCGACCAGGCCGCCGTCGCCGCCGACCTGGGCCACCGCCAGGCCCTCATCGCGGACGGGCACCACCGCTGGGCGACCTACCTGCGCCTCCAGGAGGAGCACGGGTCCCCGACCGCCTGGGACTTCGGCCTCGTCCTGCTCGTGGACACCGTCCGCTACCCGCTGCAGGTCCGCGCCATCCACCGCATGCTGCGCCGCCTCCCGGTCGCCGACGCGCTGGCCACCGCGCGGGGCGGCTTCCGCGTCCGCCCGGTCGACGGACCGCTGCCGCTCGCCCTGGAGGCCCTCGCGGACGCGGCCGAGCGGGGCAACGCCTTCCTCCTCACCGGTGACGGCACCTTCCACCTGGTCACCGATCCGGACCAGGAGCTCCTGGAGCGCACCGTGCGCCGCGACCGGCCCGAGGCGTGGCGCCGGCTGGACGCGACGGTGCTGCACGCGACGCTCCTGGACGCCCTGTGGCAGATCCCGGACACCCCGGACCAGATCACGTACATCCACGACGCGGCCGCCACGGTCGCCATGGCGGAGCGGCACGGCGGCACCGCCGTCCTGCTGCACCCGGTACGGGAGGAGGTCGTACGGGAGCTGGCCCGCCAAGGCGTGACCATGCCCCGCAAATCGACCTCGTTCGGCCCGAAGCCGGCGACGGGCCTGGTCCTGCGCAGCCTGGACTGAGCGCGGGATACGAGACGGGATACGAGAGAGGGCGGCACCCCGGCCGGGGTACCGCCCTCTTTCACTTCACTCTCAGGCCTGCTCGCCGTCCGCGTCCGGGGTCCCGGCGACGACCTCGTCGGTGACGTCGGCGTCGGCGTCGGCGTCGGCCTCGGACTGCTCGGCCGGCTCGTACTCCTCGTCGTCCTCGTCGTAGTACTCGGCCTGGTCGGAGGCCCGCTCGGCGGCGGCGACCTCGGCCGGGTCCTGGCCGTCGAGGTCGTCCTCGCCGTCCGCGTCGTCCTCGCCGAAGGCCTCGCTGTCGAGGGCGTCGACGAACTCGACTCCGTCGAGCTCCGCGAGGCGGTCGGAGGCGTCGGTGGCGCCGTCCTTGTCCGACTCGATGGTCTTGGCGAACCACTCGCGCGCCTCGTCCTCACGGCCGGCGGCCAGCAGGGCGTCGGCGTAGGCGTACCGCAGGCGCGCGGTCCACGGCTGGACGGCGTTGGACGCGAGCTCGGGGCTCTGCAGGGTCACGATGGCGGCGTCGAGCTGCCCCATGTCCCGGCGGGCGCCGGCGGCGACGAGACGCATCTCGACCTGGCCGGCCTTGTCGAGCTTCTGCACCTCGGGGTCGCCGGCCATGGCCAGGGCCCGCTCCGGGCGGCCGAGGCCGCGCTCGCAGTCGGCCATGACGGGCCACAGCTCGACGGAGCCGGTCATGCGCTTGGCGGCGCGGAACTCGGCGAGGGCCTCGCTGTACTTCTGTGTGGCGTACGCGGCGAAGCCGGCGGCCTCGCGGACGGCGGCGACGCGGGAGGCCAGCCGCAGGGCGATGCGCGAGTACGCGTACGCCTGCTCCGGCTCCTCGTCGATCAGCCGGGCGACCATGACCAGGTTGCGGGAGACCTCCTCGGCCAGGCCCTTGGGCAGGCTCAGGAGCTCCTGGCGCACGTCGGCGTCGATCTCGAAGCCGGTGACGTCCTCGTCGATCGGCAGCCGCTTCACCGGCTCGCGGTCGCGGTCGGCGCGGAAGTCGCGGTCGCCGCCGCGCTCGTCGCGCCCGCCCCGGTAGCCGCCGCGGTCGTCGCGGCCGCCGCGGTAGCCGCCGCGCTCGCCACCGCGGTCGTCACGACGCGGGTACGAGGGACGCTCGCCGCGGTCGTCGCGGCGGAAGCCGCCGCGCTCGCCGCCCCGGTCGTCACGACGCGGGTACGAAGGCCGCTCACCGCGGTCGTCGCGGCGGAAGCCACCCCGCTCGCCGCCCCGGTCGTCACGACGCGGGTACGAGGGACGCTCGCCGCGGTCGTCGCGGCGGAAGCCGCCCCGCTCGTCATCACGGCGCGGGTACGACGGACGGTCCTCGCGGCGCGGGTACGACGGACGCTCGCCCCGGTCGTCGCGGCGCGGGTACGAAGGCCGCTCACCGCGGTCACCGCGGTCGTCCCGACGGAAGGACGGTCGGTCGTCGCGGCGCGGGTACGACGGACGCTCGCCCCGGTCGTCGCGGCGCGGGTACGAAGGCCGCTCACCACGGTCGTCGCGGCGGAAGCCGCCCCGCTCGTCATCACGGCGCGGGTACGAGGGACGCTCGCCCCGGTCGTCGCGGCGCGGGTAGGACGGGCGGTCACCACGGTCGTCACGGCGGAAGCCGCCGCGCTCGCCGCCCCGGTCGTCACGACGCGGGTACGAGGGACGGTCACCGCGATCACCGCGGTCACCGCGGTCGTCCCGACGGAAGGACGGACGGTCGTCGCGGCGGAAGCCACCGCGCTCGTCGTCGCGGCGGGGGTACGAAGGCCGCTCGCCCCGGTCGTCGCGGCGGAACGGACGGTCGTCGCCCCGGTCGTCACGGCGCGGGTACGAAGGCCGCTCACCGCGGTCGTCACGGCGGAAGGACGGGCGGTCGTCGTCACGGCGCTGGAAGCCCGGACGGTCGCCGCCACGGTCGTCGCGGCGCGGGTAGGACGGCCGGTCGTCGCGGCGCGGGTACGAGGGACGGTCACCGCGGTCGCCGCGGTCGCCGCGGTCGCCGCGGTCGTCACGGCGGAAGCCGCCGCGGTCGCCGGCGGGACGGCCGCCCCGGTCGTCGTCACGACGCCCGTAAGAGGGGCGGTCACCGCGGTCGTCACGGCGGAACGGACGGTCGCCGCCCCGGTCGTCGCGGCGGAAGCCGCCGCCGGAAGGACGGCCACCGCGGTCGTCACGACGGAACCCGCCGCGGTCGCCGCCACGGTCGTCACGGCCCCCGCGGTAGCCGCCCCTGTCACCACCGTCGTTGCGACGGGGCTCGCGCTCCGGACGATCGTCGGGAGAGTTGGACATGGGTGTGACTCCTGTCTTCGGGGTACCGCTAGTCATTCTCGCGCAACCAGTCCATGGCCGCGCTCCGGCGTAAAGAGGTGCAAAGCAAAAAGGACCCTTGGTCCTCAGCGTGAACGCTGAGGACCAAGGGTCCTTTGAAAGATTGTTCGGCGGCGTCCTACTCTCCCACAGGGTCCCCCCTGCAGTACCATCGGCGCTGAAAGGCTTAGCTTCCGGGTTCGGAATGTAACCGGGC